>CAYWFA010000014.1:2029-14405 GCA_964457815.1 Candidatus Woesearchaeota archaeon | reverse complement strand
TTCCATTGAATTCTATGTCTTGTACAAATATCTTGTTTATTCTTGAAAATAAACTCCCTAACCATCCAAAGAAACCTGTGTTGGTTGTAGTTATGTTGCCTTCAAATGTTTCAGATTGATTTTTCAATGCATAATTGGTTAAGTCCGCTGAACCAGAACTGGAATCATCATCTTCACATAAAACGCTTCCATTGCTGTAAATAACTCTTATTGAACTTCCTGCAGGACAAGAATTGATAAGAGAAAAATTAACAAACGTTTCATCATTTATTGTTCCAACTGAAGATTGGAATTCCAATCTTTCATTTCCATCAAAATCCAAGTCTTCACCATTTATTTCATAGTCTTTCCAATAGATTGTTCCATATTCTAAATCAGGATTTATCATAACATTCCAAGAACCGTTAATTATCCCATTTTCAAAAGACTGTTGAAAAATTAAATTTCCATCAGTTGCACTGTCATAAATACTTATAGTTATATTAGCAATTGCAGTTAAATTACCTGTTGAAATTTCTCTCACATCGGTACCTTGGTCTGATAAAAGGAATGCAGATGCAAAGCTAAGTGAAAAAATTATTGCAAAAGCTAAATAAAATAATTTATTTTTCATTTTCATCCCCCTCATTTTTTAACAATTCTATTAATGCTTTATTCAATGAAATTGAACGAGGAACAGTGTTTTTCCATTTTTCCCAGATCTCTTCTGGAATCTCCAACAAGAATTTTTTAACTTCACCTTTTTTAATTGCTCCTGGTTTATTCATTTTACTAAGTAATAGTTATCTTATATTATCTTTAGTTAATTTTACTTAGTATTTAAATGTTTTTATATAATTATAAATTAAAGGGTAAAGGGTAAATTTTTAAAACCAAGAATACATATGAAATCATAGAAAAGAGGGAAAATGATAATCGTTAATTTAGTGCTTTCAATAGTTTTTTTAGTTGTATTGATAAAATCTGCGGGATATGCGATAAAATATTCTTCAAAAATGGCTAAAGCATTACATATTCAAGAATTCATTGTTAGTTTTTTTATAATTGCTATTGTTTCGGTTTTGCCAGAAGCCACAATCTCTGTTGTTTCTGCGATCAAAGGAGATTCACTTTTGGGATTTGGAACTTTATTGGGGTCTAATGTTGCAGATTTAACATTGGTTTTTGGAATAGTTGCTTTATTTGCCTCTGGAGGAATAAAAGTTCAAAGTAAAATATTAAGAAAAAATGTTCTTTACTTGATCTTACTTCTTTTTCCACTTTTGTTGGGAATAGATGGAGAATTGTCCAGATTAGATGGAATTATCCTTATTGTATTGGGAGTTTTATTCTTTTACAGGATATACCATGAAAGCAAAAAATTCAGCAAAGAATTCAAAAACGAAAAAAAAGCTCCATTTAAAAAAAGCCTTTTACTTTTGATGGTAAGTTTAACAGTTTTGCTTGCAAGTGCTTTTTTTACAGTTAAATATTCCGAAAATTTAGCTTATGAATTGAAAATTCCTGCAATGCTTATAGGAATAACTGTTCTTGCAATAGGAACTTGTTTACCTGAATTAGCTTTTTCAATTAAAGCTGTTAAAAAGAATCACGATGATTTGGCTTTAGGGGATATTTTGGGTACTGTTATAACAGATGCAACAATTCTTTTAGGATTGGTAGCTTTAATTAATCCATTCACTTACAATCCTCCAAGCATGTATTTATTGGGAGGAGCAGTGTTTTTGGGAGCAATATTTGCAATATTCTTCATGAAATCAGATAAAACAATTGACAAAAAAGAAGGATTAATTTTGATTTTCTTTTATATAATTTTCTTGATATTGCAATTTATATTGAATGATTTTATCAACATTTAATTTTATTCGGAATCGCTTTCTGCTGGAAGAAAAATGCCTTTCTTATCATAATGTAAATAATGAACATATTTAACAATCTCAAACCAAAGGATACTCAAAGAAGCAACCCCAAATGAAACAAGCAATTCCATTAGAGTTAAGGGTGCAAACTTGAAAATTTCTTCTAAGACAGGAACATACAGAGAAAGAGCCAAGAAAAACAACGCTCCCAATGCAACAAACCAGAATGCTGGGTTTTTCTCAAAAACAGTTCTGTAAATTGGCTTTGAAGCTGATCTGCTGCTAAGAATTAAAAGCAAATTAGAAAAAATTAATGTTGAAAAAGCCATTGCACGCGAGATATTTTCATTGTTTGTGGATTTAAATGTGAAATAAAAAACTGCTGCAACAGCGAGAAGCATACCAAATCCTTGAAGAATGCTGTAAACCAAAGTTTTTTCATTGAATATTTTTTCTTTAGGATTTCTTGGCTTTCTTTTCATGATATTTTCTTCTGCTTTTTCAGCTTCAAATACAATGGAACAAGTAGGATCAATTATCAATTCCATGAACAATATATGTACAGGAAATAAAATTAAAGGCCATCTAAAGATAAGTGCTAAAGCAGTAATACCCAAAATAGGAATATGCATTGAAAAAACATAAGACATAGCTTTTCTGATATTATCAAAAACTCTTCTTCCCATTTTAACCCCATTAACAATTGAAGTGAAATCATCATCTAAAAGAACAATCGAAGAAGCTTCTCTTGCGACATCTGTTCCCCTTTCTCCCATTGAAACACCTATGTTAGCAGATTTCAAAGCAGGAGCATCATTAACTCCGTCTCCTGTCATTGCAACAATCTCTCCGCTGGATTTAAGTGCATCAACCAATCTTAATTTTTGTTGAGGAACAACTCTTACAAAAATATTTACATCCTTTATCTTTTTCTTTAAATCCGAATCGCTTAGTTTTTCAAGTTCATCTCCTGTAATGTATTTGTTGGCATTTTTTAATCCTATTTCAAGAGCAATATTTTGTGCAGTTCCATGATAATCGCCTGTTATCATTATAACCCTTAATCCTGCGCTGTAACATTCTTGAATTGCTTGAGGAACAGTGGGCCTTATCGGATCTTCAAAACCGATTAATCCAACAAATTCAAAGCTGAATTCATATTGCTCTTTAGGAAGTTTACCTCTTGAAACCGCTTTAGCTACTGCAATAACCCTTAATCCTTCTTTGGAAAACAAAGAAACTTCCTTCAATATTTTTTTCTTTGAAATTGAATCTAATTTACATAAATTGATAATTGCTTCAGGTGCACCTTTAGCAGCAACCACATGCTCGTTTTTTCCAGGTCTTGACCAAACATGAGAAATTGCCATTAAACTATCTGATAAAGGATACTCTTGCAAAAGATGCCAAGATTTGTGTATGAATTTGCTTTCATTTCCTCTAGACAAATCTTTGAGTGCTTTTTCCATTGGATCAAAAGGTTCTTTTTGGCTTGCTAAAATTCCATACTCCACAACTTCATTGAATTTTTCAGGAATTTTATTGTTGTTTTCAATGAAACAAGTTTGTTTGTTCCAATAAAGTTTTGAAACCGCCATTTTATTTTGAGTTAAAGTTCCTGTTTTGTCTGTACAAAGAATTGTTGTTGAACCTAATTCAGAAATTGCTTGCTGTCTTCTTACAAGAACATTTTTCTTGGACATTCTCCAAGCACCTAGACCTAAAAACAAAGTAAGAACCACGGGAAATTCTTCAGGTAAAACAGACATTGCAAGAGTAACTCCATTTAAAACAGCTTCAATCCAATTTCCTTTTAAAAAACCGTAAGCAAGGATTATGATTGCACATGCAGTCATACCATAAATTGCAAAATATTTAACCAAAGATTTTGTTTCTTTTTGAAGATTTGTTTTTTCAGATTTTATACTTTCAAGCGACTTTCCTATTTTACCCATTTCAGTTTCTATACCTATTTTTTTAACCATTGCTATAGCTGTTCCTCTTACAACTAGTGTTCCAGAATATACAAAAGGAGAGTCTTCTCCTCCTGGTTTTTGCATAAGTATTTTGAAATTAGTTGTGGGTTTTTTTCTTACTGCGACAGATTCTCCAGTAAGAAGACTTTCATCAACAGAAAAATTACTTGAAGCAACAACAATTGCATCTGCTGGAACTCTATCTCCCTCAGAAAGTATAATTATATCTTTTTCAACAACTTCTTTTCCAGGAATTCTTTTTCTTTGTCCTGCTCTCACAACTAAAGCTCTTGGACTTGACAAATCACGTAAAGCGTTTAAAGCCTTTTCTGTTTTATTTTCTTGATAAATTGTTATGAAAATTATAACCCCCACAAAACCCAATAAAAGAAAAGATTCTTTGATATCTCCTAAAAGCAAATAAATAACCCAACAAGCAATTAAAAGAAGAAACATTGGTTCTTTCATAACTTCAAGAATAATCTTTAAGGTTGTTTTTCTTTTTTCTCTTGGAAGTTCATTGTATCCTTTTTCTTTTAACTTTAAACTGGCTTCTCTTTCAGTTAAGCCATGTAGATTCATTGAATTAAGGGTTTCTGTTATGCTTTGCATTTTTCCTCTTTTTATTATAATTTAAAAAAATTCTAATTTATAAAATTAAGTGTATAAATTAGTTATTTGGATTTCTTTTTTTGTATACAAACTTTACAAGGTTGAAATTTTTCTTTTATAAAATCGTTTTCATTGTCAGAAACAAGTTTATATTTTTTCTTTATTAATTTTCCAAGTCTGCAATTTTTTGTATGATAAACTCTTGTTTGTTCTGATGCAACAAAGCTGTATTTTAAAGGAGAAGGTTTATTTTCGGTTTCTTCATGAACAACAAATACCGTATCATCTGATTGAGCGGGTACTTGAACTATTCTTTCCACAGGCCTGTCAACAAAAACTGTTTTTTCAACTGGAACTTGAACTTCTTTGATAACTTGTTTTTCAACAGGGACTTGAACTTCTTTGATAACCTCTTTTATAACCTCTACTGGCCTGTCAATAAATACTTTCTTTTCAACAGGTACTTGAACTTCTTTTACAACTGGCCTCTCTATTATTACTGGTTTTTCAATTTTATGAATTACTGTGTTGTCTACTTGCCTTAAAATTTTTGGTTCTATAAGAAAAAACAATATTCCTGAATAAATTATAACTATTGCAAGAATAATGAAAAGAGAGTTTGTTAAATCAAGTTCATAATTTATAATTAAAAATAATCCTACTGCAACCAGTGCTATTGCAATAAAAAGTCCCAAGAAAAGATTATTTAGATTCCATATCCTTTTTTCTGTTATTTGTGGCTGTAAATGCTCTACGCTTGTCACCTCTTCCATTGAAATTACAAGGTTTCATTATTTTTAACTTTAACTATTATTTGTAAATTAATTAAATTTTTCGACACAAGAATATCTTTAAAAACATAAGAGGAATTTAGAATATATGGCAAAAAACAATGAATCTAAAACAAAAAATAGAAGGTTAATTACAGCTGCGCTTCCATATATAAATAATGTTCCCCATTTAGGACATATAGTGGGTTCTCACTTACCTGCAGATATATTTGCAAGATATTGCAGAGCTAAAGGATATGAAACTCTTTTTGTTGGAGGGACAGATGAAAATGGCTCAACATCTGAAATAGCTGCCTTGAAGTTGAATGTTCCCTTGGAAAAATTCTCCAATAAATTATACAAAGAACATAAAAAAATATATGATTGGTTTGAGATTTCTTATGATAATTTCTCAAGAACAAGCAAACCCATACACCATGAAACTGTTAAAGAATTTTTTGAAACTATAAACAAGAAAGGATTCGTTGAAAAAAACAAAATGAAAGTTTTTTATTCTCCTAAAGACGATATGTTTTTACCGGATAGGTATGTTGTTGGAGAGTGTCCAAAATGTGGATACCCGGATGCAAGCGGAGATCAATGTGAAAAATGCACTTCTGTTTTAGACCCTTCTCAATTGAAAAATCCAAAATCAACAATTTCTGGTGGAAAATTAGAAATAAAAGAAACAGAACACTTATTTTTGAAATTAGATAGTTTGTCTTTGAAATTGAAAAAATGGATTCAATCTAACGAATATTTCAGGGAGCAAGTAAGGGGTTTAGCTATGGGGTGGATAAATGAAGGGCTTAAACCAAGATGCATAACAAGAGATTTGAAACATGGAGTAAAAGTTCCATTGAAAGAATTTGAAAAAAAAGTATTTTATGTTTGGTTTGATGCTCCAATAGGTTATGTTTCTTCAACCAAGGAAGTTACAAAAGATTGGGAAAAATTTTGGAAAAACAAAAAATCTGAAGTTTACAATTTTTTGGGAAAAGACAATATTCCGTTTCACACTATTTTCTGGCCAGGAATGGTTATTGCTCATGAAGATTATAATCTTCCAAAAAATGTAATTGGTTTACAGTATTTGAATTATGAAGGAAAGAAATTTTCAAAAAGTAAGGGGGTAGGTGTTTTTTGTGAAAGATTACCGGAATTGAAACTTGAAGCAGATATTTGGAGACATTATTTAACTCAAGTAATCCCTGAAACAAGTGATTCAGAATTTAAATGGAAAGAGTTTCAAGAAAGAGTTAATTCTGATTTAATTGGAAATTATGCGAATTATGTTAACAGAGTTTTGAATTTCATATACACAAAATTAAATGGCAAGATAATAAAGCCTTCAGCTAAAGACTTACAAGAAATAGACAAAAAATTATTGAATACAATTAAAGAAAAAAGAAAAAAAATAGAAGAACTTTTAGAAAAAGCTGAATTAAGAAAAGCTTATGCAGAAATATTGGAATTGTCAAGTGAAGGAAACAAGTACATAAATGATAATGAACCTTGGAATGTTATAAAAGAAAATCCTGAAAGAGCAAACAATATCTTTTATGTAAGTGCATTTTTATTGAAAAATTTAACTGTTTTATTTGCACCTTATTTGCCTAAAACTTCTGAAAAAGTTTGGAAGCAGTTGAATCTTCCAGGAAGCCCTTGTTCTGCTAGAGCCTGGCAAGAAGCTGAAAAAGATTTTGAAAAACAACACAAAATAAACAAACCCGAATTGTTATTTAAAAAACTAGAAGACAAAGAAATTGAAGAATACAAAAAGATAACTTCACAGGGAACAGACTTGAAAGATTTGTTTAAATAGAAAATTTTTTTACTCTTGCTTGGTATAATTCCATTGCTCGTTTTACAAGCTCTTTAACATCTTTATGTTTAGAATAATTCTTTTTAATCCACTTTTCTCTTAAAATATTATCATGAAGAACTAAAAAATCATGATCTTTGGAAAGTTCTTCTGCAATTTCTTCAAATTCTCCTCTTTTTTTATTCCACTCTGCACGATTTTCATCATCGTATGATTCAAAAATTTCTTTTTTTGTTTTTTTGGATTTACGGCTTTTTTTAATTGGTTTCTTTGCAACCATATTAGAAATAAATATAATGATTTAATAAATGTTATCCTAATATGAAGTTAACAACAAGATTCTAGATAAGACTAAATTTATAAGGTTAATACAATTAAAGTATATATGGTGTGGAGGTATAATCTTGAATTTAGCCTTAGTGAGATTTATCATTTAATTTCAGAACTTTTAATAATTTTAATAATTTTATCGGCAATTGTATTTATTTTAATTAAATTCAAATTCAATCTTAAATTTTTAAAAAAAATAACTAAATTTTCAGAAAAAAATCAAAGAAAAATAGAAATTGCTTCTTTATTTGTTGTTATACTTTTGATAATTGGTTTGTTGATTATCAAAATAAATTTATTTAATCTAGATGTCTCTACTACTGTGAAAGTAGATGAGAAAATTTTAATTATAGAAATAGATGATTATTGGAATATTGACGAGACTTCAACTTATTTTGAAAAATATGGTTATACTCCTGAAAGGTATAAATCGATATCAGATATTATAAACAAATATGAATTTACAGCAACACTGGGTTTAACTCCATATATATTTGTAGAGGAATTAAAACAAAATTATCCTTTGGAAGATGATGAATGGATGGTGGAATATCTTGAAGATTTAAAAGCAAAAGGGTATGAATTGGCGATGCATGGATACAATCATTGCAGAAATGAAAATTATTGCCCAAAATATGAAGAGGTTTGGTACAACGTATATAAAGGAAAAGAAGAACTTCAAAAAATATTTAAAATTCCATTTACCACCTATTTTCCTCCAGGAAACTATTGGACAACAGAACAGTATGAAAATGTTAAGAGAGCTGGATTTTTAGTGATTGGAAACACTCATGTACCTAAAGCTTACTTTGATGAAAATGTGATTATAACACCTAAAGGTTATGATCCAATTTATGTATATGAATGGTATGCTTTGGATTTTAAACACACCCCTTATCAAGAATGGATAGAAGAGTATGAAAAGAACAATCTGTTTATCTTGCAACTTCATGCTAACACCTTTGACTCTCAAGATAAATTAGATGATTTTGACAAATTCCTGGAATACGTTAAAGAAGATAAAGCAAAAGTTATGACTTACAGAGAGTTTTATATTTACATAAACAGTAAAATAGAATCAGAGCATAAATCAACTACAGGTAAAATTATCTTGGATTACAATTAAAATGAGAAAAAAAGAAAAAAAGAATTTAAAAAAAGTGTACATAAAAAAAAGAAATCAACAATCCAAGGATTTGTTGGTAAACACAATAATCATGATACTGGTATTTTTCCTTTTTCTTTATTATATTGATATCTATGTTCCTGAAAAAGAAATTTCTAAATTGAATACGAATAACATCCTAATTGATGAAAAATCAATTGATTTATCTTCTTTAACACTTGAGCAAAAGATAGCACAGATGATTATGATTAGAGGAGATAGCAAAGATTTGAAGTTCAACAATTTAAACGTGGGAGGAATATTTCTTGACAGGCAGAAAAGTGCTGAAAAATATAATTCTTTAATACAAGAATATCAAAGCGATTCTGAAATCAAACTTTTTGTTGCAACAGATATGGAAGGTTCATGGACACCTTTTCATAATCCTGAACCAAACCAGATATTCCCTGCATTTTCAGAAATAAAAACAAAATATGAAGCTGAAGATATCGGATTTAAACACGGGGAATTATTAAGAGAAACAGGATTTAACATGAATTTTGCTCCTGTTTCAGAATATTCAGACGAGGTTTATGGGGGAAGAGCATTTTCTGGAACAGAACAAGAAGTTGCAGAAAAAGTTGAATTTTATATTAAAGGACTTCAAAAAAATGTTTTAGGAGTGTGCAAACACTATCCTGGAAAAGGAATGCAAAAAAATCTTCATCTCACTTCAGACCATCAAGAAATATTGGAAAAAGATTTGTATTTATTTGAAGTGTGTAAAGAAAACAACATATCCTCAATAATGGTAAGCCACCAAATTGTAACCGGAGAAGTTGATTCTAAGGGAAAACCTTCAACAGTCTCTGAAGAAGTTATATCCAGTATTGATAAAGAAAACAAAAATTTGCTGATAATAGCAGATGAAATAAATATGAAAGGTTTAAGTGGTTTTTATGAAAATAAAATTGACATGTACGCTGATTTAATTAATTCAGGGGAAAATCTTATTCTTGATTTTGATTTGAATTCCAAAGAATTGTATTCTTTGATAAAAGATATAAAACAAGAAGTGGAAACTGGAAGTATAGATGAAAAAAATATTGATGAGAGTGTTGAAAAAATATTAATTCTTAAAGGATATACAATAAAATAGAAACAAGCCCTACAACAAAACAATAAATTCCAAATACCCAAAATTTATTTTTCTTTACAATGTAATTAAGAAGATTTAGAAATAAAACACTAAAGAAAAAACACACTACAAAAGAAACAATTAAAGTAAGTGCTGGAATTGTTACAACCTCTTTTGAATATTTTATTGTTTCCAACGTGAATGCTCCTATTGCTAAGGGTATAAACATCAAAAAAGAAAACTTCACTGCTTTTTCTTTTTCTATTCCAAAAAACATTGCTGTTGAAATAGTCATCCCACTCCTTGAAACTCCTGGAAGCAATGCAAGAGCTTGCATTAATCCAATCGAGAAAGAATTTTTGTTTGAAAGTTTTTTTGGATTTTTAGGTTGTTTGACGAATTTAGTTGAAAAAACAATTATTCCTGTAAAAAAGAAAAAAATACCTATTAAAAGATAAGAGGTTAAAGTGTTTTCAATTAAACCATTCAAGAAAAAACCAACTAGTGCTGCAGGAATTATTCCAATAACAATAAACTTGATTAATCTCCAACTTTGTTTGTTGAACTTGAATATCTCTGCAATTTCCTTTCGCGTAAATATTACAACTGCAAACAAAGAAGCTAAATGAAGAAAAGTCATAAAAAATAAATTTGGTTCTCCTAAAATATTAGATGCAAGAGCTAAATGTCCATCTGAAGAAATTGGAAGGAATTCAGTTATTGCTTGTATTAAGGCCAAGATAATTTCGTTTAACATTTTCTATCAAAAGACAAGACATTTATAAAATAATTTATTTTCCTAACAACTCGTTAAGATTATCTGCAACTTGCCCTATCTCGTTTCTGTGCCACTTCCAACACAATGCACTTCCAGGTTCTCCAAGTCCGGTCTTTTCTCCTATTCCAAAATCACAAGTAGTTCCGATATTTGCAGCTTTAGAACTTCCTATAAGTCCCCAGATTAAAACAACCGTAAGAAAAACTACAACTACAACCATTATTTTTGTTGATGTTTTCATTTTAGCATGCAATCCTTGTAAATAAAGAAGGTTCTTTAATTCTTACTATAAAAATAGCAGAGTCATAAAGCTCTCCTCCTTTGGTTACATCTATTTTATATTTTAAACTACAAGTAGGTGCCTCTTTAGGGATCTTGAATTCAATTATGTCTGAATGTGTTTCCCCTTTTGCTATATTTGCTGTAGAACTCTTTGAAGTTATAATATAACTCCTCGCTACTTCTTCTGTAATTCCACAATCCTGCAAATCAAAAACATCTACATTGTATGTAAAGGAATCACTCTCGGGATCACTATTTTTTATAAAAAAAGCTACACCATAATAAGTTAATTTATTGATTTCATTTGTTTTTTCTTTAACTGCGACAAGACTGTCATCTTGTTCTGAAAATAAGTTATTAATTTCCTGATTAGTTAATTCACCAACGGAATTAACTCCTTGTATTCCTTTACAAAATACATTTCCAGTAAAAAGAATTCCAAATGTTAAAACTAATAATGAAAGTATAATAACGACCAAAGTTGAAATTGTAAGTTCAATCCCTCTTTTATCCATATATAATAAATGGAATACTCTTTTATAAATATTAACAATTTTCCATTAAAAAAATAAAATCCCACCCTCCTGTCCCTGATAAAAAATTAAAATATAACAAAACATATCAGTTTAGTTTTGTTATTCAGAAGGTTCTTCAGCAGTTTCTTCTGATTCGTTTGATTCTTCTGGTTTTTCAGCTTCTTCAACTTCTTCAGATTCTTCTTCTGATTCTTCTTCTGTTGAACTTTCTGAAGTCTCTTCTTGAGTTTCTTCAGCAGTTTCTTCTTGTGTTTCTGTTTCTTCTTCCATAAAATTATATATGTTAAGGGTATAAAAGCCTTTAGTAACTATAAAAATTTACAATTAAAACAAAAAATAAGATTCAAATTTATTTTGATATTCTTCCTGGTCCGTGTTTTTGTGCAACAACTTCATAATGGTTTTTTCTCACACTTCTTATATCTTCTACCGTAAAAAAGGCTTTTGAATTTACTTTTTTTATTAATTTAAATATTTTTTTCAATTCTTTTCTTTTAACCACAGATAATATCATCTTGACATCTGTTTCTTGATCTCCACTTTGCCCATTTATAATTGTCATAGGATAACCATTTTTCTTTAATTCTTTTATTAGTTTTCTGGAATTTTTTCTTATGATAATTCTAATCATTGAATTTCCAATTGAGATTTTCTCGTCTAAGCGTATACCCACATAATTACCTACTGCAAAACCTGTAGCATATGCTACAATAAGCCAAGGATTGGAAAAATCAGACCATATTTGATTTATAGCTAAAAGCCAGATTAATACTTCAAAAAATCCTACTATCAAAGATAAAAATTTAAAACCCTTTGATACAAAAATAATTCTTATTGTACCTAAGCTCACGTCTGCAACCCTTGCAAAAAATATCAGCAAAGGAAGTATTGCATATGAAAATATCACCCCCATAAATGTTTTTAGGTTTAAACATATATAAAGTTTACCCTGAAATTGAAAAAAATTAAAAACGCCCCCACGAAGATTCGAACTCCGATTACAACCTCCGCAAGGTTGTGTTCTATCCATTGAACTACAGGGGCTAAATAGATATGATATTTAGTACACTAAAATATAAAAACTTATTTCATGAGATGTATATATGATTATTGGACTTACAGGAAGAATTGCTGGAGGAAAGGGTGTTGCATCTGATTTTTTCAA
>CAYWFA010000014.1:0-1929 GCA_964457815.1 Candidatus Woesearchaeota archaeon | reverse complement strand
TGGAAAAATGCTAGAAACAGAGCAAAAGAAAGTGATCCTAAAACTTTCAAAAAGTTTTTGGAAGCAGATAAAAGAGATTTTCAAGAAAACAGTGAAAATGGACAGCAAGTTGAAAAATGCATGAATATGGCGGATTATAATTTATTGAACAATGGAACAATTCAAGAACTGAGAGCTCAATTAAAATTAGTTTATAAACAATTAAATTCAGGAAATTAAAACCCCAAGTTAAAATATAAAAACATAGGTTTCTATTAAGATTAATGCAAAAAAGGGGGGAATTATCAAGATTAGCTGTTAACTTGCTTATAAGTTCGTTAATTATAATATTAATTGTAATAATCTGGATTATTTTAAGGGGAGGAAGCGAAAATAATCAAGAAATCTTCACTGATGAAAAAATTGATTTAAAGATTTCTCAAGTTAAAAAAATAAACGACGACACTTTAGATGTAACTTTAAAGAGGGGTGTTGGCGAAGGAGAATTTATAGGGCTTAGTTTTCAAGTTAGTGATGGAAGTTTAATTGAAGTTATAAGAATTAATAATTCAATGCCTGAGGGACAAACAGGAAATTTTTCTTTGAAGTTTATTTCATTGAACGCTTCTCGTATCAAGAAAATTTCAGTTACTCCAATTTATATTAATGAAGAAGGAGTTGAAGTTATAGGAAATGTCAAAGATGAATATGTAACACCTAATACTTGTTCAAATTATTGTCCTATTGGAGCTCAGTGTGGATTTAATGGATGTGGAATGCAATGTGGAAGTGGTTGTAATGAAGGATATTTATGTTTGAATTATAAATGTATTAAACAAAAAACCTCTTCGGGTGGTGGAGGATCTGGAGATTCAAGTAATGAAGATTGTGCTGATACTTGTGCTTCTTTAGTTAAACAGTGTGGAACTCATACTATTTGTGGAAACAGCGTTAATTGTGGAACTTGTATAAATGGATATGTTTGTAGTTCTGGATTATGTATTCAAAATAACACTTGCATTCCCGATTGCGAAAACAAAGAATGCGGAGATAATGGGTGTGGAGGAAGTTGTGGAAGTTGTTATTTTCCGAACACTCTTTTTCAATGTAATTCGAGTTATAAATGTGAGATTATTTCGTGTAATACAGGTTATCAAGATTGTGATTTAAATAATTTAAATGGTTGTGAAACTTATGTTGGTATAAATGGAAACTGCAATTCTTTGAATTATCTTGTTGAAGGAGGGATTGGATATTCGGACATAATTATCTCGCCTAATGCAGTACCTAGTGTAAAACTTGCTTCAAAATTATTTCAAATGTACATTTTTAATATGACTGGAGTAACTCTTCCTATTTCAACTGTTCAAAATTCAAATAAAAATTATCATGTTTACATTGGACAAAATAGTTATACAGATAATTTGGGAATAACTGATGAAGGATGTAGGGATGGAGGTTATAAGATTGTTTCTGGAGAAAATTATATTGCATTAATAGGACAAGATGATCTTGCTATTGTTCCAGGAATCGGGGGTGTTTCTGGTCCAAACGATTATTCTAGTTGGGATGCTTATGTACAAAATAAATGGGGAGAGGATTACAAGTGGTCAAATGATTACATAGAATTCTACTCAAGGCATTATAACTATGAATATGATATTTGGGAATCAGATAAAAAAGGTTCTTTGAATGCGGTTTATGAATTTTTATACGATCAGGGAATTAGATGGTATCATCCTGGTTGGTATGAATATGAAAATTTAGGAACAATAATCCCTGAAAAACAAGATATTGGTTTCAGAAGCACAAATAAACTTGTTAATCCCGATTTTCCTATGAGAGCTTTTTCTTTGTATGGAAAAGAATTTGGACAACTAGGGCCTTATCATTATGATGGTAGATGGGAAGAAGAAATGCAATGGAGATTAAGTTTAAGGGCAAATAGTT
>CAYWFA010000013.1:0-14500 GCA_964457815.1 Candidatus Woesearchaeota archaeon | reverse complement strand
CAAGAGTTCACTTTTTATATCAAATAAATCCTGATTGGGTTTACTGGTTAGGTATTGCAGAAGGGGTTTGGAATATTGGAATTACCTATTTCATTAAATCTAATCAGGATTTATTTGATATAAAAAGTGAACTCTTGTCTAAATACAAAGACTTAATTGTTGATTCAAGAATAACCTCTTTGGCTAGTGTAAGTGTGCATGAAAAAATCTTCCTTGTTAAGGGAAATTCTTCTCTTATAACCTTTACAGAAGATATAGAAAATTATGAATTAGAAGAGATAGAAAAGAAAATACTTAAGGAACTGTATAATAACTCAAAAATTAACCTGTCTGAACTTGCATTCAAGACCAAATCCACAATTGATATAGTAAGGAGTAGAATGAAAAAGCTGGAGAGATTAGGGATAATAATAAGGTATACAATTTACATTGATTATAAAAAAATAGGATATGAATTATACAAGGCATTTGTTTATCTTAGTTCATATACTAAAGAAGATTTGGATAATTTAATGAAATATACTGAAAAAAGTGATAGAATAATAAATATGGTAAAACAAATTGCATCCTGGGATTTTGAGTTTATCATCTTTGCAAAAAATTTTGAGGAGTACACAGGTACAATAAATGAATTAACAAAAACAAGTCCTAAGATGTTCAGAAAGTTTGAAACTTCAATAATGAGTGAGGATATAATCTTTCCTTGTAAAGAAGTTTATTTCTAATAAGATATAAATAATTTAACACTAACCTTAACCTATTTCCAAAAAATAATCACAAAACTTTTCTTCCAGAGCCAATATTTATAAACTTAACTAAATTATAAATCAAAATGGTGAAAGTAGACAAAAACAAATGTATTGGATGTGGAGCATGTGCTGCTACTTGCCCTGAAGTTTTCCAGATGGAAGATGATGGAAAAGCAGAAGTGAAATCAGGAGCAGATGTTAAAAAGAATGCAAAATGCATAAAAGAAGCAATAACCAATTGTCCTGTAGAAGCAATATCCAACTAAAAACCCCAAACATTTATTAATATAAAAAGTTTAACTGAATTATGGATCAAAAAGGGGCAGAGAGTATCTCTTCCAATGAAAAACTTGAGTTAATTAAATGGTTTTCTGAATTGGGAAAAGATTCTGATAGTTTAGTGGGTGAAAAAGGAGCAAATTTAAGTGAGATTTACAACCTTAAACTTCCTATAACTCCTGGATTTGTTGTAACAACTAAAGCTTATGAATATTTCATAGAAAATTCACCTGGACTAAAGGAAAAAATAAAGGGATTGCTCAACAAAATAAATTATGAAGACAGGATTTTATTGAATGATATTGCAGGTGTCATTATGAAAAGCATAATTGAAGCACCTTTTCCAAAAATTATGCAAGAAGAAATATTAGAAGCATACGATAGCCTGGGGGCAACTGATTTAAGTGAAATTCATGGAACAGCATTAGATATACTTCAAAATGCACAAGAATCTGTTTTTGTTGCTGTAAGATCATCAATACCAAGGGAAAACAATTCCAAAGAAGGATGGGTTGTTCGACAAGATTCATTCCTAAACATTAAAGGAGAAAGCGAATTAATTGTCCACATAAAAAAATGTTTTGCATCTTTATTCACCTCAAATGAAATCTATTCGAGATATCAAAAAGGGTTGAAAGATTCACCTGTAAATCTTGCTGTAATCGTTCAAAAGATGGTAGATTCAAATAAATCTGGTGTAATTTTCACAAGAAACCCAAACAATGAATACGAACACATAATTATCCAAGCAATATGGGGATTGGGAGAAGGAGCAGCTTCAAAGATAATCACTCCAGATGAATATACTCTAAACAAAGAATTGGAAATTTTAGATATAAAGATTGCAGAAAAAGAAATAGCTATTAGCAGAAATTCTTCTGGAAGTAAAATAACAGTTCCTTTAAGAGAAGAAAAATCAAAACAACAAGTTTTAACAAAAAAAGAAATACAAAAGCTATCAAAACTAGCAATCCAAATAGAAGAGCATTATAAAGAACCACAATGTATTGAATTTGCGATTGAAGGAGAAGATATTTACCTTGTACAAACAAGAACAATAAAAAAGCAAGAGCTAAAACAAGAAAATAATCTTCAAAAAGAAATAATAACAGAAAAAATTGAAACAAAACAAGAAAAACCCAAAGAAAACCTTGAAACTCCGATTGAACAACTAGATTTCAAAACAAAAACCAAAATAAGATTAATAGTTGATTCTCCATCAATATCTGAAAAAGCTTCACAAACTGGAATTGTTTCTGTTGGATTAGCAAAAATTGAAAATATAATTGCAGAATCTGGAAAACATCCAGATTATTATCTTGCCGATGAAAATATCCAAGAATATCAACAAATTATTTTTAAAGGAATTCAAGAGATCTCAAAATATTTCAATGAAATATGGATAAGAACCTTGGACATAAGAAGTGATGAATTTTCAAATTTGCAAGGAGCACCAAAAGAAAAAGAATCAAATCCCTTACTCGGTTTACATGGAATAAGATTCAGTTTGAAAAATACAAAAATTTTTGAAGCAGAATTAAATGCATTAAAAAAAATAAGTGAGAATGGAAAAAAGATAGGAATACTCCTTCCTCAAGTTATTTCCGTTGAAGAAGTAAAAAAAGTTAAAGAAATACTAAACAAAGTAGATTTCAAAGAAGCACTTCTTGGGGTGATAATTGAAACTCCCGCAGCAATACAAATAATAAGTGAATTATGTGACCAAGAAATAAAACTTATTTCTTTTGAAACAAATAAACTAGCCCAATACATGTTAGCAGTTGACAAGGAAAACAAGGAAGTAAAGGATTTGTACAATGAAATGCATCCTTCAATCCTTTATCAATTAGCATATGTGATAAGAGTATGTAAAAGAAAAGGCGTTGAAAGCAATATTTCCATACAGGAAACAAACAAAAGGGAAATGCTTAAATTCCTTTTAGAAAATGGAATAGATAGCGTAAGCGTAAATCCAGAATCAGCAAAAGAAATAGGAGAATATGTAAAAGAAATAGAAGAAAATATTGTTAAAGGAACAGATAAAGAACCCAGAAAGTATAATCCTCAAGAAAAAAAAGAACAGGAAAAACCAGAAATAAAAGATATAGAAAAACTTCCAGAAAAAGAAAACACCTAAAAAACCCATTATAAATATTTATAAATAATTAATTCGTATATAAAACATGATTAAAAAGAGTGTGAGTAAAACAAAAGCTAAACCTAGAAAATCTTCAAAAGATAAAGAATTAGAAAAAATACTTATAAACAATTTTGTTTCTCTTCAAAAAGTGATGGTTAATCTTTCAATAAAATTTGATGGACTAACAAATCAAATTTCAAAACTCTTGGAATTATTTGAAACCTCTGCAAAAGTACTTGCTGAAAAAGATTTTGATGCAGAAAAAAACAGCAAAGAAACTGCAAAGATACTTGAGAAATTAGAAAATGTTTTAGATCAGAACAGAACAATTGCAAGAGGATTAACTCTTATGCATGATAAAATAAATGAAACCAACAATACAAGTCAAGGATATTATCCTTCACAAATGAATCAAGTAAATCAAAGATATCCTCCACAACAAATTCCTCCTATTAAACCTAATTCAAGAATTTCTAGCATAGGAGGGGTTTCTGAAGAATATCACAAACCAATCTCTCCAAATGAACAATAAATTAATAGATTTAAAACAAGAATTAATTTTCAATCAATTCAAAAAAAAATTTCTACTTGAATTTACAAAACAATTAATTAAAAGTTCTTCTCATGAAGAAATAATCAAACTTGAAACAATTGTTGAAAAAGAAATAATAGAAAAACCTTTAACAGAAAAAGAAAGGATAAAAGAAAGAATAAGAAAAAGAGAAGAATATCAAGAAGAAATAATCGATGGAACTCGTTCTATTATGCATCCTTCAATAGGAATGTTTGAAACACAAGTTTTACCAGAAATAAATCCTTTTAAAGATACTTTTAAAAAACAAAAACCTCTTGAAAAAAGACAACCGACACTATTCAGAAAACCAGAAACTAAGATAATTCATCCAAGAAACCCCCAACATCAAGATCCTTTCAGAAAAATACAATTGTGGACGCCAGAACCCAAACTCCCTCAACACATTCAATATTTAAAACCAACCCCTATAAACAAAGACATTGATTTAGGAAAATTAAATGCATTGGTAAACGATCCCGCAGTAAAGATTATTGAATGTTATGGAGAAGATCAAAATATAGGTGTTAAAGGAAGAATGGGGGAAATGAAAACTCCAATAATTTTAAACAAAGAAGAAGTAAACCAAATCATTCAAAAATTTTCAAAAGAAACAAAAATTCCTGTACAAGAAGGAATCTTCAGGGTTGTTTCAGGGAGGTTAATTTTGATGGCTGTTATTTCAAATGTAGCAGGAATAAAATTCACAGTAACCAAAATACCTCCAGAAAACACTTCTCCTCCAATTTTCAATCAAAAAGTATAGTTTTCATCAAATCCATTAAGAGTTTCTGAAGAAGCTTCTTGTTTTGAAAGAGAATTTGCAATATTCTTAAGGAATTTTATTCTATCTCTTTCCATTTGAATTTCTAACACATCTTCATTTAAAGAGGAATCGTAAGTATATTCAATTGAATACTCTCCAATTTCATAAACCCTAATTATTCTGTCTTTAAAAAGTTCAGATTTAACACTCTTGAGTTGAACCTCTCCAAAATTTTCAAGGAGTATTCTTTTTTCATCATCAGTTAAAAAGGCACTTATATCCCAAAGAGAAGAGTCAATTATCTCTTCCACTGTTTCATTCTCTGAATTAATCTCCTCTAAATCTTCTTGAGCAGGGATTTCTCCTGGTTCCTCAATTTCTTCAGATTCTTCAGGAGTTTCTTCAACCGCTGTTTGTTCATCTATTAATTCTTCTGAAATCTTCTTGTTTTCTTCAATAGAAGTAGTTAAAGAAAGTAATTCCTCGTCTTGATAAACAAGTTTTATATTTAATTCCCCTTCATTTAAAACAAGATTTAGTTTTTCTAAATCGATAGAATAAGTTTTTCTTTTATCTCCAACATAATCTTTTCCATAACCTTTCTCATTAAAAGAATAATCTGTTGTAACAGTCAACAAGTTATCTTCAACTTCAAGTGAAATTACGCTATCAGAAAGCTCTTCTTGTTGAAGATAAACACTTTTATGTTTTAATTCCACTATTTCACCTTCTTTCAACTCATAAACAAAGGGATTTTCTTTTGAAACCCTTGCTTCAATTTCTTCTTGAAGATTCAAAGAGACCATGCCTGTTATTCCAAAAAAAGATTTGGAAACTTTTCTTGAATCTTTTATTGAATCTCCTGTTATCAAAGACACTTCTCCAACTATTTCTTCTAAATCCTCATCTAATCCTCCATTACTTTCTAAAACTAATTCTCCTTCAACATTCTCTTCATTAACCATTTCATCCGATTCTTCAACTAATGGTTCATTTATTTTCTCTTCAATTACTTCTTCTTCACTTGTTTCTTTATAAATTTGTAAAATAAAATCCAACTCAGGATAAATAGTTTTTTCACCTTCTAATCCATATCCTTCACCGGTTCCAGCAAGGTTTCTTTCAGCAAGATAATAATCTCCATCTAAAACTTCTTCTTCAAAAACCTCATTTATTGAAAACTCAAGTATATTTCCAGAATTTTCAAAAACAATTTTTGAAGAAGCGGGAATAAATTCTCCCTCATCCAAAGAAAATTTCAAAAATCCTTCAAGAGGTTCTCCAGAAGTATAAGAACTTTCTACCTCGAAAATTGCTTTTCCAGATAAGTTATTTTCATTAGGAAATATAAATACAAAAAGAATTAAAACACCTATTAAAAAAAATCCCAAAAGAAAAATAAATATTTTCTTGTAATCCTTAAAACCAACTTTATTTTTAACAGGTTCTTCACTTCCGTGATATTCTGAGATTACTTTTCCATCAACCCTCTTACTCTCATAAACATATGGTCCATAAAGTTTTCCGTTTCTTCTTATATATTTTTTGTAAGCCATTTTTATAATAAAACTATTCTGTGGTTATCTCAACAAGATTAATTACATTTTTAACTAAAACCTCTCCTTTAACAATAAGCTGAGTTGAAATTACATCCCCTTTATCAAATTTAATAACTCCAATTGATTGGGTATCATAATCTTTTTTTACTCCAACGGAATCAACGTTCAAAGTGTTTCCAAATCCTGAAGGAACTCCATTAACATACAAAATAACTTCAACCTCTCCATTTCCGCTTAAAGAATCTAAATTTGTTGAAATTCCTGTTACGCTTCCACTCCTCATCATAACATACCCTTTTTCAATTGAACTCTCAACACCCGTGCCCGTATTTAAAAAAGTTGTTTCAGAAATATCTCCTTTAATTCCATATGTTAAAAGCATTCTCTTATATATTTTATCCGAAGCCTCAATTTCCAACAATTCTTTTGAAGCAGTTACCACAAAAACAGGAGCCTCTCCCCCATAATCAACCTCATAAACTGCCAAATTTGTAGAATCAATATTTTTCAAATCTACTTGTGAAGGAAGCTTATCAAAATCAACTTTTTCCACTGACTTGATTTTATCTTTACTTATACCTTGGTCTTCCACAATTTTATCAACAATCTCTTTCGTTTTTCCAGATAATCCTACAGATTGAGCAAATACTCCTGAAGCTAAAACCAATATAATGACAACAGCAAAAACGAAATAAAATTTACCCATCTCTTTTTTCATTTAGATGTAAATAAATGAATATATTTAAAGATTATGATGCCAGAATTTAAAAACAAAAAAACTTTAAATAAAGAATGGAAAATAAGATAACCACAGAAAAAATAGAAAAATATTTTGAGATAACAGAAAGTGCTCTGGAAGAAGTAAAGAAAAACATAATAAATGGAAAAGAAAAATATGCAAAAGAAATAATAGAAATGGTTGAAAATTACATTTCAGATGCCAAGCATTTTAAAATAAAAAAAGATTATGTTAATTGCTTTGCAGCTCTTAATTATGCTCATGGTTGGCTAGATTCTGGAGTAAGATTAGATGTATTTAATGTAAAAGATGACAAGCTTTTTACTGTGAAGTAACATATAAAAACCAAAATTAATTATTAATTAAAATGAAAAAAAAGGTGATTGTTTTAAGTTTAGGAGGAAGTTTAATAATTCCTGGTGAAATAAACACAAAATATCTTGAAAGTTTCAAGAAAACAATCCTAAAAAACACAAAAAAGTACAAATTTATAATTGTTTGCGGAGGAGGAAATATAGCAAGAAAATACATTTCTTCACTTAAAAAAACTGGAATGAATTCTTTGTTTCAAAGTTATGCTGGAATCTCTGCCACAAGAACCAATGCAAGATTTATGAGTTATTTTTTCAATCAAGATCAAAAAAGAGGGATACCTAAAAAAACAAGAGAAGTTAAAAGATATATAAAAAAATATGACATTGTGTTCTGTGGAGCTCTTGAATATCATCCAAATCAAACTTCAGATTCAACAGCTTCAGAAATAGCAAAGGTGTTTAAATGCGAATTCATAAATCTTACAGATGTTAAAGGATTATATGATAAAAACCCTAAAGAATTCAAAAATGCAAGATTGATACATGAAATCTCATGGAACGATTTCGACAAAATGGCCGATAAAATAAAATTTCAACCTGGACAACATTTTGTTCTTGATCAAACGGCATCCAAGATAATTAAAAAACACAAGATAAACACATACATTCTTGGAGAAGACATGAAACAATTAGATAATCTACTTAATGGAAAGAAATTTATAGGTACAAAGATTTCTCAATAAATGGAAAACAACCAGATATTAATAACTCAAAAAGACTTCAACAAATTAAAAAATGAAGTTAAAAAAGTCCAAGAAGATAAAAAACAAATAATATTCACCTCAGAAGATGATGAATTAAACAGAAAAGTAATTGAAAAATTAGATATAGATATTCTTCTCTTAAAGTTAAATCAAAGAAAAGACTTTCAAAAACAAAGAAACTCCGGATTCAATCAGGTTATGGCCAAAATCATGAAAAAAAAGAGCATAACTTTGGGGATAAATCTAGATGAAATTATTGAAGAAACAAACCTAAAAAAGAAAGCAGAAATACTTGCAAGAATAAAACAAGACATAAAAATATGTAATAAAAATAAAGTGAATATGAAATTTATTGCTGAAAAAGAGAAAAATCAAAGAAATAAACATGATTTAAAAGCCCTTGGAATAATTCTTGGAATGCCAACTTGGATGACAAAACAATTTTAAATACGCCTTATCTAATACTAAAATACATAAAAATGGATAAAAATAAACTTATTGAATCTTTAAGTCCTAATGAAAAAAAGATTTTACCTCACTTAGGAGAAAAGATAAACGAAATATGTAAAAAGTCAAATCTTGACAAAACTTCAGTTATAAGAGCACTTGAATATTTACAAAACAAGAATATTGTTGAAATAAAGTATGAAAAAATACAGACAGTTGAATTGAATGTAAATGGTGCACTTTACTTGAAAAAAGGACTCCCTGAAAGAAGACTTCTTAATCTTTTAAATGAAAAACATATAGTTTCTTTGCAAGAAGCCCAAAAAGAAAGCAACCTTTCGGATGATGAATTCAAAGCATCTATTGGAGCACTTAAAAAGAAAGCTTTAATAGAATTAAAAAATGGAAAAATAATTTTAAATGCAAATAAATCTGAAACAACAAAAAAAACTTTAGAAGAACAATTAATTGATTTATTGCCTGCAGAATATTCATCTCTTGCTCCAGAACATCTTCTTGCAATGAAAAACCTTCAAGCAAGAAAGCAAATAATAGAAATAAAAGAAGAAAAAAAGATAAACATAGAAATAACCCCTCTTGGTAAAAATATTATAAACTTGAAATTAGATTCTCAAGAACTTATAGAACAAATCACCCCCGAGACATTAAAAAAAGAATCCAACTGGAAAGGAAAAAAATTCAGAAGGTATGATGTAACTTCTCCAGTTCCAAGTATAAATGGAGGAAAAAGACATTTTGTGAACCAATCAATAGATTATGCTAGAAAAATCTGGACAGATTTAGGGTTTCAAGAAATGAAAGGGGAAATAATTCAAAGCTCTTTCTGGACATTTGACGCTTTATTCACCGCACAAGATCATCCAGTACGAGAAATGCAAGATACTTTTTTCATAAACAAAAAAGTTGAACTTGAAGACAAGAAAATTGTTTCAAAAGTAAAAGAAACTCACGAGAAAGGAATATCTGGAAGTAAAGGTTGGCAATATTCGTGGGATGAAGAAGAAGCAAAAAAATTAGTGTTAAGAACCCACACTACTTGTTTATCTTCAAAAACATTAGCAAATTTAAAAAAACAAGAATTACCTGCAAAATTCTTTGCCATAGGAAAATGTTTCAGAAACGAAACAGTTGATTGGGCACATGGTTTTGAATTCTATCAAACTGAAGGAATAGTTGTAGATAAAAATGCAAATTTCCAACACCTTTTAGGATTTTTAAAACAATTTTATAAAAAAATGGGATTCGAAAATATAAGATTCCGTCCAGGGTATTTTCCATACACTGAGCCTTCAGTAGAAGTAGAAGTTTTTCATCCTGAAAAAAAGAAATGGGTTGAATTAGGAGGCGCGGGAATGTTCCGTCCAGAAATAACTGTTCCACTTTTAGGAGAACATATACCTGTTCTTGCTTGGGGACAGGGATTTGATAGAATAATAATGGAATATTACAACATAAAAGATTTAAGAGAATTATATAAAAATAACCTTACTCAACTACGAAAAATGAAATTTTGGATGAAACATTAAAATGGAAAAAAAAGATAATCAAACAAACAATGATTGTATATTTTGCAAAATAGCAAAACAAGAAATACCTAGTATAAAAATTTGGGAAGATGATAAACATTTAGCAATCTTGGATATAAATCCAAATACTGAAGGAATGACTTTAGTTACAACAAAAAAACATTATGAAAGCGATTTCACAACAATGCCAGATAAAGCCTATAAAGAATTAATGATAGCGTCAAAAGAAGTTGCAAAAATATTGAAAAAACAATTAAAAGTAAACAGGGTAGCCAGTGTAATAGAAGGCTTAGGAGTTAATCATATTCACGTTAAATTATACCCCATTTATCCTTCAAATGAATCCGAAGGATATATAACAACAAAGTTAGGTCCAAGAAAATCAAATGAAGAATTAAAGAAAATGGCAGATAAAATAAAAACTTAAAAAATAAAATGGCAAACATAACTTTCAGCAGAAAAATATTTGAAAAAGAAATAGGAAAACTAGATGAAAAAATGCAAGAAAAAATTTCAATGTTTGGAACTCCATTAGAAACCTTTGATGAAGAAACAATTGAAATTGAAGTTTTTGCAAATCGTCCAGATTTACTTTCATATCAAGGATTTAAAAGATGTTTCTTAGCATTCCTTGGAAAAAAACCAGGAATGAAAAAATACGAATTAAATAAACCAGAAAAAGACTACCAAGTAATAATAGATTCTTCTACAAAAGAAGTTCGTCCATATACTGTATGTGCAATTGTTAAAGGTCTAAAATTAGATGAAGAAAAAATAAAAGAGATTATAGAAATACAAGAAAAATTACATGTAACAATGGGAAGAAAAAGAAAAAAAGTAGCAATAGGGATATATCCTCTTGAAAAAATAAAGTTACCTATAACATTAAAGGCTTTGGAACCAGATTACATTAAATTTACGCCACTAGAATCTGAAAAAGAAATGTCCGGATTACAAATATTGCAAAAACACCCAACAGGAAAAGAGTACTCCCACTTATTAGCTGGAAAATCAAAATTCCCTGTATTTGTGGATTCAGACAACAACATCTTAAGTATGCCCCCCATAATCAACTCCCAAATAACTGGAAAAGTAACAGATAATACAAAAGACGTTTTCATTGAATGTTCTGGATTTGATTTCAACACTTTAAAAAAATGTTTGAATATAATTGTACTAGTTTTTGCAGAGATGGGAGGAAAGATTTACCAAATGAAACTTAAAGGAGCACCAGAAAATATCTCACCTATACTGCAATCAGAAAAAATAAAAATTTCTTTAGAAGATATCAACAAAACCTTGGGTACAAAAATAGATGAAAAAAAACTAAAAAAATTAATAGAAAATATGGGGCATAATTACAATCCAAAAACCAAAGAAGTGGAAATAGGTCCCTGGAGAACGGATATACTTCATGAAGTAGATTTAATCGAAGATGTTGCAATAGCATATGGATATGAAAATTTAATTCCAGAAATACCTGAAATTGCTACGACCGGCAAAGAAAATTCAGAAGAAGTACTAAAAAGAAAGATATCTGAAATACTCGTAGGATTAGGGTTACTTGAAACTTCAAATTATCATTTAATAACCCAAGAAAACCAATTTGAAAAAATGGGAATTTCGGAGAAACAAGAAAAAGAATTTGTAGAACTTAAAAACTCAAAAACAGAATACACCCTATTAAGAAAAGATCTTTCATCTTCACTTCTAAAAAATCTTTCTGAAAATGTAGATTCAGAATATCCTCAGAGGATTTTTGAAATAGGAACAATCTTTGAATTTAAAAAAGAAATACAAGAAAAAGAAAATCTAGCAATCGCAATAACTCCTGGAAATTTCACAGAAATAAAACAAATTATAACATACTTATTTAAATCTCTTGGGGTTGAAATAACCTTGAAAGAACCAGAAAATTCTCCAACACATTTAATAGATGGAAGAACTGCAACAATAATTCTAGAAGAACAACAAATAGGAAGCATTGGTGAAGTACATCCAAAAATATTGAAAAATTGGAAAATAAAAATGCCTGTAGCAATTATTGAATTGAATCTAAAAAGTATTTTTAAAAAATTAAAATAAATTACCCGAAATAAGCTTTATTGTTGTTTTCTCTTTTACTATCCCAATTAATCTTTATTTTCTCTATAATATCTACAAAATCTTTTTTGATTCTTAACCAAGATTTATAAGAATCATTTATAAAATTAATTTGCTTTTTTTCAGAAAAATCTGCATCCAATTCAATTATGCTTAACTCTATTTTGGCTAATTCTTTATACATTTCAGATAATTTCTTTCTTTCATCTTCCCCTATCAATTTCATCATAGAAAAAACAAACATAGGTGCATTTACAGGATTAAGCAAAGTTTCAACAAATCTTAAATAATTTGAAAATTTTTCAGACATAATTCTTCCAATTTCTCTTAAAAGAAAATCTGTTTCAACATCTGCAACTTTTTCTATTGAAAACTCTTTGTTAAGCTCATTGAATTCCGGAAGGATATTTTCTTTTTTCAGTTTCTTATATTCTTCTTTTAATCCATCCAATTTAGATTCTTTGTTTTTATCTTTGACCATAGGTTTCTATTAATAAAAAGGTTTTATAAATATGTTGGAATTGAAAATAAATAAAGGGCAAATGCCGCAGTAGCTCAGTTGGTAAAGTTCTACGAACAACCTCCTGAGCAAATAGCAAATAAAAGCCGCAGTAGCTCAGTTGGTAGAGCGTTACCTTGGTAAGGTAGAGGTCCCGAGTTCAATCCTCGGCTGTGGCTTTAACATTCAACTTCTTTAGAATTTACATATCCTTTAAAATAAATCAAAAGTCATTAAAAAAATACAAAGAACTACTTTACCTTTTCATCCACTTCAACAATAACATAGCAAGCAAAGCCAGAAGGAATGCCAAAGAAAACAACAAAAATATAACCCAAAGAATGTCAAATAAAACAACAATAGAACTTTCGGGAGAGACAATCGCAGAAAGAATATAAGAAAGCAAGAAAAGCAAAACAAAAAGAACAAAGTATCTAATTACTCTTGCTAATTTTGGTTTAGAATAAATTTTCTTGTTTTTATCTACTTTATCAACTTTCTTAACTTTACTAGATTTTGACTTGCCTTTAACAGTTGACTTTCTAGCCACCACTCTCTTTTTCTTAGCCATGATTATTATAGGAATAATGTATTTATAAATATTACTCTAAATCTGTTCTTTGTCTTTCAAGCTAATGTTTGCTTCAAGGCTTTCATTTACCTTCCAATTCATATGAATAGCGTTTCCTGTTATGATTTTAATGTTATTGAAAGCATTACCAAGCCAAAGCACATAAAGTTGTCCAGCTTCTTTCATTCCTACAGCACTCTTTAAATCAATTTCTTTACCTTTTATCGCAGAAGAAAAGCTGAAATAAGTAAAAACGATAAGTAAAATCAAAAAGATAGCCACAATTTTATGATTTAATTTCTTGAATTCATGACTTAACCATATTACTGCTATTAAAGCTACAACCAATATTAAAATAGGGGTAATCATTACAAAACAAATTAACTTTACTATAAAAATATTTCTAAATTTAATTAGTGTTTTAAAAAAGAAATAAAAAAATAAAATAGCCCCGCCAGGATTCGAACCTGGGTCACAAACTTCAGAGGCTTGTATACTTGACCACTGTACTACGGGGCTAAGCACATTAAAATACTAAAAATTCAACAAAAAACACTATTAAAATCTAACTATAAGAAAAATTTATATATCAACCCAAAATATATATCAACATGAAAGAAAAAAATAAAAAAGAAAAACAAGAAATAAAAAAATTAGAGGAAACACTTATTCAAGTTGGATTAAGAATAGCAAAAAGAGAGGAAGGTGCACTTTTTGTAGTTGGAGAAGTTAAATACAGTCCTCTTGTAAACCAATCTGTACCTCCTTTTAAAGTAGTAGATAATCCAAAACTTCTTGAATCTCTTGCATTAATGGATGGAGCAGTTATAATCAATAAAAAAGGTTTTGTAATAGCATATGGTGTAAAAATAAAATCAACAAAGGTTTTCAAAAATTTTGGCACAAGACATTCTGCTGCAATGAGTGCAGCAACAGGAGACAATTTAGTTATAATCGTGTCTGAAGAAGATAAAAAAGTAAGAATAATGAAAAAAGGAAAGATAATAATGCAAGTAGATTCTCTTCAAAGAGATGTTGAAAAAGAAATCCCAAAAGCTGTTGAAGTTCTGGAAACAATTGGTGCTGGTGCTGTTGGAGCAATAGGAACAAGTATACTTTTCCCTCCTCTTGGAGTTGCTATACTTCCGGGAGTTATATTTTTCGGTTCAGCTTATTATCTTGGAAAATTAATAAAAAGAAAAATACAAAAATAAGAATATTTCTTGAAAAACAAAAAATAAAATTTTAATTAGGTTTTATATGCTTATGTTGAATTAAACTAAAAATGACATAAAAAATTAAAAACTGAATTACAAAAAGTATCAAATTAGATGCAGAAAAGAAATAAAGAACATCATACATATAAACAAAATTCGCTAAAAAATCAGGCAATACATTGGTAATCTCTTTAACAATAAAAAATACAAGGACCCAAATCAAAAAAGAAAAAAC
>CAYWFA010000012.1:0-14630 GCA_964457815.1 Candidatus Woesearchaeota archaeon | reverse complement strand
CAGTGGGAGTTTCTGCAAGATATTTTTCTAATAAGAAAATATCTTCTCTTGGATGGAAACCAAAATATTCTCTTGAAGAAGGAATTAAAGAAACTTACCCTTGGATTGAGAAACAAGTTAAAATATCTAAAATTAACCAAAAATCTCTTTAAATCTTTTCAAGTAGGTTTCTTCTTTAAACCAAGAAGGCAGTTTATTCGTGTTATACCATTGCTGTTCAAGGAGTTTTTTATACAATTTATCATCTTTATCCACTTTTATTATAAAATCTATAAATTCTTTCATATTCTTAAAGTCATTATAGTTTATGAAACTTTTAGTATTAAATTCCTTAGAAACATCCTTATGACCAAAAAATATTGGGATACTATTTACAAGCATTGGGTGAGTCAGTTTTTCTGTTGTCCAACCAGAAACAGAAGCATTTTCAAAAGAAATCGTAAATTTGTATTTGTTTAAAAAATCCAATTTTTCTTGTTTCCAGCTTTTTGAATCTCTAGATTTTTTAGAATCAGAATATGCCCCAATTGGAGGCATATTATTCATACATCTTCCAGGAGAATCAACTTTCTTGTATTTGCTTAGCTCTTTAAAAAAATTGTTTCTCGAAGAGTTATCTTGAGAATAAATAAAATTACAAAAATGGGTTTTCTCCTCTTTTATTTTATTAAAATTGATTTTCTTTTTCAAAGGAGGTATTGCTTTCTTACCTAATTCAAAATCGACCATTACATAGCAAGGTAATCTCATATGCTTTGGATGATTCATATTCTCATCAAACTCTGAAGAAAAAGCCCAATCACACTCTTCCATATTTGGTTTGATATGCTCTGCGCCATAAAAAATTTTAACAAAATCTCCTTCAACTTTTGGTAATTGCCTCTTTCCTTGTATAAATAATAAGAATTTTGGGTATAATTTTCTCAAAAGAATGTATAATTTAGGGGAAATTTTCTTTATGAATTCTCCTTTTTTGGATATTTCTTCTCCTGTTTTAATCTCAGGGTAAACAGAATAAAACATATAATCTGGATTTTCCGATATTATTACAGTATAATTTTTTCTAAGTAAATTTGTGAAGAAATTATCCTCAGGGTTAAATCCTCCCCAGAAATATCTGAAATTTATCTTTATTGTCTTCTTTTTCATTTTACTACGCTTTTTATTAATTTAAAATCCTCTTTAGTGATTCCTTTCAACAATATTAGAAATCCAAGATATATTACAATTCCAACAATTATCTCGCATATTCCCCACCAAATATTTATATTGACAAAGTTATGAAAAGCCAACAAGAAAAGAGACATGGCTAATGTAGAAAATATTGGTGCTCTTAAACCAGCTCCTTTAACTCTAAAGTTAAATTGTTTCTTAACTTGGAAAATTAATATGCCCAACAAAAGAACCCTACTTAAGGAAGTAGATAATGCAACTGCATTTATTGTTAATAAGTCATTTTGTCTAAATACCAATGCTGAAATTAAATTAAGTAGAATGTTTGCAATAAGAGAAATTATCAACGAATTGCTAACTATTTTTGACTTCTCTTTTGATTCTAAAACTATTGAATATAATCCAATAAGCGGAGAGGTAATTATTAACAAAGAAAGGAAGTATACCGCTGATGCCCCTGCTAAATAAGCATCTCCATAAAATGCTTTAATTAAATAATTTGAGAGGAGTACAACTCCCCCTGTTGCTGGTATTGAGATCATCAAGATATACCTTAATGTTTTATGAAATCCCCTGCTGAATCTTTTTCCATTTATTTGAGTAAATAGGGGGAAGAATATTGTTGATAAAGATAACAAAGAGGCTATAGAAATAACTAAACTTAATGAAGCTCTATAATAAGCAAGATACTCTGAAGAGACTGCTCTTCCAAGCATTAAAATATCTAAAGAACCAAATATTGAAAGAAAAATTGTTGCCAATGCCATGAATTTCCAATAATTGTTAATCTTAGACTTTTCAAAAGAAGTTTTCTTGCCAAATAAAACGGATTTATCTTTTTTAACAAGTATAAAATACTCTAATGCTAAGGTGATAAGGCTTGAGATAAAAAATGCAATGAATATTCCTGAGAGTACCACTTTATCTGAAAGAATCAATATTACAAATACTGAAAAAAGTATTTTTAATATCTGCGAAGAAGCATCGAAGAAAACAAGTATTTTGACTTCTTTTTGTGCTGGAAAAAATTGACCAATAAAATTCCTCATAGATTCTGAGATTATGAAAAGACATGAAAATAATAGAGGGTAGTATAATAATGGAGCCTCGTATATTGAATAGGCTAAAAGTTTGGAAAAAATTAAAAGAATTGATACAATTAAGCTAGCTAAAAGTAGTTTTATCTTAACCAGATATTGGGTGCATGAACGTATCTTAGATAAATCTTTTTTTCCAAAATACTTTGAGAGATATCTCAAAAAAGTGTTATCCAATCCCAAATCGGTAAAAGATAATGCCAGGGTGACTATTGAAAGGGCTAAAGCATATACTCCAAAGAGAGCGGGCATTAATATTCTTGCTAATATAATGGTAAAAAGTAATCCTCCTATCTTAGATATTGATAAAGAAAGCAAATTGTAAAAAGAGCCCTTTAAGGCTATTCTTGAAAGGTTTTGCTGGGAGAGAGTTTTTTTCATTTTCATAATAATTCAAAAAGCTTTTTAAAGATGTATTTTATACCATAAAACGATAAAAATCATTCTTTAGAAAGTAAATAATTCTCAATAGCAAGATACTTTAATCCCGAATCTTCAAAAGTATGAATTGCGTCTTCAGGGGAACAAACCATCGGCTCACCATGAAGGTTAAATGAAGTGTTCAGAATTCCTCCTCTTCCAGTATTTTTTTCAAATAGGCTAATCAATCTATGATAATCTCTGTTAAATTCTTTTGTTACCATCTGAGGCCTGGCAGAAAAATCATATGGATGCAAGCCTGCAATTAAATCTTTTTTAGCCTTTTCCTTTGTTTCAAAGGCTAAAACCATCCAGGGTGCAAAAAAATTTTTTTTATTTTTAATATATTTATCTGACTTTTCATAAAGTATGCTAGGAGCAAAAGGCATCCAAAAGTCTCTATTCTTAATTTGCTCATTAATCTCCATAACGACTTCCTTATTTGATGCATCTGCCAAGATGCTTCTGTTTCCTAAGGCTCTTGCACCAAATTCACATCTTCCTTTAAATCTTGCAACTATCTTTCCTTTTGCAAGTAAACTTGCGACCTCTTTTTCTATATCTTTATAAAATGTTACCTTGTATTTCTTATCAAATTTGTTTTTTATTAACAAAGAATAAATCTCTTTATTTTCATATGCTGGACCGAGATAAAGGTGTTTTATCGGTTCTATTCTTGCATTCTGGTCTAATTTTTTGATTCCCCAAAAAATACAACCTATGGGAGAGGACTCATCTCCGCTAGATGGAACGATAAAAAGTTCATTAACCTTTCTTAACTCCCCAATTAATTGGTTTATTTTGACGTTCATAAATACCCCTCCAGATAATGCTATCTTTCTTAGATTTGTATATTCGATTGCCCTTTTAACAAACTCCAATGCCAATTCCTCAGCTTTTAACTGAATGGCTGCTGCAATATAATCGAATCTATATCCTTTTAATTTCTCAGTTAAATATTTAGAAATATAATGCATATCTTTTTTTGATTCAAAGTTAAGTCCTTTTTCTTTAAAGGAGATTATATCATCAAATATCTTTTTTACTTCATAGATTCTTTCTCCTTTTGCATATGGAGCAAGCCCCATAATTTTAAACTCATGCTCATTGGGTTTCATTCCAAGATATTCTGTTATAAAAGTGTATAATAGACCAATAGAATTGTCTGAAGGTATGCGAGAAATATATTTTATCTTGTTTCCATCAAAAACTGATACTGTTGCACAATATCTCCCATCTTCTCCGTCTAATGTTAAAATTAGGGTATCTTTTTTTATGTTTGGTGCTGCTGAAAGTGCGTGAGCAGTGTGTCCATCAATAAATTTTATCTTGCTTTTTGGCATTCCGAGTATTTCTGAATATTTATTAAAAATATATTCCTCCTTAAAGCTCCACTTAAAATATGAATATTTTTTAATCCACGTCTTTGGAATGATCTTTCTTAAACTATCTTTAAATGAATGTTTTTTATCCAAAAATCTCTCCATCGTTTTTCCATTAGAGGTCAAATTAATCATCTGGGAACGAGGACTATCTCCAACTATTACGGCTAAGTCTATATCCTTTGGAGATAAATTATTTTCCTTAAGGACATATTTAAGTCCATAATGAGGAAATCCTACGTGATTTTTTATCTTTGAAAACCTTTCTTCACATACCATTGAAACTATTTTCCCATTTATATATAATCCTATAGAAGAATTGTGACCCGGGCTTATTCCTAAGACTATCATAAAAACCAGAAAAATAATGTTTTTAAATACTTTATTATTTTAGAGAATATGTTTAAAGAATAAGATGAAAATTCAGTTAGACTTAAGAATATCAAAAAGTATGCATACTTTGTATAATTCCTACTTTGAATCTCCTCCAAAAGGAGTAGAATATAAGAAATCAGAGTTTTTAATGATAAATAAAAAAAATTTTAATTCCTTTAGAAAATTATACAAATTTATTAAGAGGATTTTAGGCAATTCTTTTTTTGGTTCTAATCAAAAGATAAATGATTTATTAAGGCAGGACAAAGAATTTGATATTATACACTTTGCAAATCATCTTGGAAGTACAAAAAAGCCTTGTGTAGCAGATTATGAAAATTTAACTTCTTTTGTTGGACAGTTTTGCGAAGAAAAAAATAGGAAAAATGCATTAAATTTACTCTCGCAAAAAAACTTAAAATATTTATTTCCAATGAATAAAGAAGCAGAAGAATCATTTAAACTTTTTTTCAAAAGAGAGAATCTTAAAATAAAGCAAGAGATAATCTATCCATTAGCAAGTATACCCAAAGAATTTACCCGAAAGATAAAAAAAGAAAATATAGTGCTCTTTTCTGGATCTAGCAATATTCTAAATCAAGAAGGCATCCATAACAAAGGAAGTTACGAAGTAATCTTAGCATTCGAAAAACTTTCTGATAGTTTTCCTGATTGGAAGTTTGTATTTATAGGTAAAACTCCTTATGGAATGCATGTTAGCCAAAAAAGCAATTTTATTATAAAGGAACCTGTTCCCCAAAAAGAATTATGGAAGATAATGAATAAATCAAAGATATTTATCCAGCCAAGTTATGTAACTCCTGCTATGGCTTTCGTAGAAGCTATGCATTTTAGTCTTCCTATAATTACTTATGATTCAAATGCAAATAAAGAATATATAGATTCCAAAAATGGTATTTTAATTCTTCCAGAACCAATCCCCTTATTTAATAAATATAAAGTAGGGATTTTTTCATCCAAAGTTATTAATAAAATAAGAGAGAACGGCGAGAAAAATTCAGAAAAAATTTTCAAAGTTATATCTAAATTAATAAAAAATGAAAAAGCGATAAATAATCTGGGAAAAGAGAGTTTTAAAAGAGTTACATCTGGCAAGTTTTCTATAAAAGAGAGAAATATAAAACTATTAAAGATATATAACGAGATATTAAAAAATAGTAGATTAAACGAACAATTAATCAAACCCCTCAATTAAATAATCAAAATGTAAAAAGATAATTTTGAAGTATAATAATACTTAAAAGCTTAATTTTAATTATTGAGAAATATGGAAGATTCAATCAAAAAATCATTTTCTAAAATAAAAGAGGAGATAACCTCATTAAAATATGAAATAAACTCTCTTAAAACACAACAAAATGCAAATATAAAAACAGAAGAGAGTGGTAAAAAAAAGGCATTAGTCACAGGCATTACAGGGCAAGATGGAGCGTATCTTGCAGAATTTCTTTTAAACAAAGGATATGAAGTTTATGGTTTTCATAGAAGAACAAGTATGGATGTTTTTGATAGAATAGGTCATTTAAGAAAGCATATTAATTTAGTTGAAGGAGATGTGACAGATTTTGGTTCTATAATAAGAGTAATAAAAGAAATTAATCCAGATGAAATTTATAATCTTGCTGCACAGTCTTTTGTTCCTGATTCTTGGACTCAACCAATCTCAACTGTTGAAATAAATGCTCTTGGAGTAATAAATATTCTTGAAGCAATAAGAATCTTAAATCCAAAAATAAAATTCTATCAAGCTTCTACATCTGAGATGTTTGGATCATCTAAACCTCCTCAAACAGAAAACACTCCTTTTCATCCCAGAAGCCCGTATGCTGCATCAAAAGCATTTAGTTATTACATAACTCAAAATTACAGAGAAAGTTACAATATCTTTGCATGTAATGGTATTTTATTTAATCATGAAAGCCCTAAAAGAGGAAAACAGTTTGTTACAAGGAAAATAACTCATTCTGTTGCAAAAATAAAATTAGGATACCAAGAATATTTTGAAATAGGGAACATGGATGCTAAAAGAGATTGGGGATATGCTGGAGATTATGTTGAAGCAATGTGGATGATGATGCAAAAAGAGAAATCAGACAATTATGTTATAGGAACAGGAGAAACACATTCAGTAAGAGAGTTTATAGAAGAATCATTTAAGATAGTGGGGATGCCTATCAAATGGGAAGGAAAAGGAATAAATGAAGTTGGAAAATATAAAGATAAAATAGTTGTAAAAGTGAGTCCTAAGTTCTACAGGCCTGCTGAAGTAGATTATCTTTTAGCAAACCCTGCAAAAGCAAAAAAAGTGCTTGGATGGACTCCTAAAACAAAATTCAAACAGCTTGTTAAGATGATGATTGAAAGTGATTTAGACAGATTAACAAGATATGGACTTCAAGAAGAAGACAAATCAAGATTAGATAGTCATTAAAGTATAAAAATTAAAATTATTTTTATTCTTCCATTCTTTTAAGTATATCACTGAATGCTGGTCTTGTTATGAATACTCCAACACTTATTCCTATTATTGTTGTTATTGCGAATCCTTTAAGAAGTCCTGCTCCTGCCCACATAAGAGGCAATAACGACACTAAAACAGTGAAATAAGCCCCCATAATGATTGCAAATGCCCTCTTTAATCTTTGTTTAAGTGTAAGCGAAACTTTTGATCTAGATTCGTCCAATAAAACAACTTGGTCGTCAAATCCTGTACCTATTGTTGCTAAAATACCTGCTATGCTTGCTAAATCAAGATTCCACTTTATCAATGCTGCAATTCCTAAAATGATTATTATTTCTGAAAAGCTTATTGAGATAAGGGCAAGAGCTTGTTTGAAATTTCTGTATCTTATAAATACAACCAAAGAAGCTGCAACAAGTGCTGCAATTCCTGCAAAGATAATGTACTTCATGAAATCTTGTCCAAGCAAAGGAGAAATGGTATCTAATTTAACTATCTCTAATTGATAAGGAAGACTTCCTGTAATTAAAATTGTTTGGAGTTTCTTCATTTGTTCTTCTGCTGCTTCATATGCTTCTTCTTCTGTTGCACCTGAAGCGGAACCTGAAATTGAAATTTGGGTTGCTACTTGTCCTTTAAGATCTTTATCAATCAAAAGGGTTTCAACAAGAGTATCATCTAAATACAAATCAAGAGGCTGAGAAAGATATTCTGGATTTGAAACATTTACGTTTATTTTTCCTGTTACTTCTGCATGTCTTTTAGCTGCTTCCTCACTTAAGTAAATTGAAAAAACAAATTTACAAAAATATCCTCCGGAAGAATCTTGATTACAAGACTGAATATATGAACAAGTTGCATCATTTCTACATACAGAAGCAACATCTCTGTCCCCTCCAATGAAAACTGTGTCATTTCCAATCATTGCTTCAAATTTACCTTGATTTTCAATCATTGCTTTCAAATCTTTTGGTGTCGCTCCTGCAATCTCTATGCTCATAAATTTTTTACCAGATAAATCTGAAACAGATTTAATGGTTATATCTGAAAGTCCATAAACATTAAGTCTATTGGTAGTTATTTCAACTAAATCATTCATTTCCTCTGAAGAAAGTTCTTTGTCTTTTGCTTGTATTAAAGCTCTTGCTCCTCCTGCCAAATCCAATCCTGTTTTAATTGCTGTTTTAGGAATTGAAGAAACTGTTATTTCTGGTGCTTCATCTGTAAAAAGAACAACATCTAATTCGTTTGTTGTTACAACTAATTTAATTTCATCTTCTGAAGGAAAATTAGTTGACATGAAATTTGAAAAATCACTAACATTGTTTATTGAATTACCGTTTATTGAAGTTATTATTTGTCCTTGTCTTAATCCATACTGGAACTCGGTTGAATTTTGGTCAACACTTGTTATTAAAACTCCTTTTTTTAAAATAGTGAATCCATAAGAAGAAACAAATATTGAAATCAAAGATAAAATTAAGATGATTATCAATATCCAAAGTCTTGTGCTTAATTTTTTCATTTTTTCCTCCTTTTGTGATCAACATACCATTTAAGAACAGAAGCGTTTGTTATCCAAGTATTGAACATATCAAAAATTAATCCTATTACAAGTATTGTAAATATTTGTGTTAAAGTTACTGAGAAAGATTTAACAACAATTAAAGCAACTGAAACTGCAACCAAAGAAGTTAAAGTCATTGTTAATCCTGTTTTCAATGCATCATATAATCTTTCATTAACTGAACCTTCATGTCTTTTCAAAACTCTGTTTGTTAAAAGAATATCTGTGTCAACAGAATAACCAATAAGCATCAACAAGGAAATTATTCCTGCACTTGACATTTTAATTCCAAGGATATTTACCGCTACAAGAGTCATTAAAATATCTGCAAAGGCAGCAAGAATTACAGCAAGTGAAGGTATAGGATTTCTGAAAATTATGAAAACAACTATTGCCATAAAAAGAAAAGAAACAAGAATTGCGATTAGAAGTTGCTTATAGAAAGACTCGCTAAGAGAAGAACCTGTGAATTCAAAGCTGCTATTTTCTTCATCAAGTTCATATCCAAGATAGTCTTCCAAGAATGCTTTTGTTTCCTCTGCATCTGCAGTGGTTTCAATTGTGAGTGCTATTTGCTCTCCGGTAATTAAATCAGAAACTTATAGGATATTAATTTCTTCGAATTCTTGCATTAAAGCTTGACTTAAAGCATCAAAATCAACGTCAACATAAATTGTAGCTGACGTTCCTCCTTTAAGAGAAATATCTTTCAAAAAGAAATCATTGTTTTGTGAATAGAAAACACCCATATAAACAAAACAAAAAACAATCAATACTATTGGAATTATCAATAATTTTTTGTAATATCTATCGTACCAATTTCCTTTTGTGTTTTCTGAGTTTGTTTGATTTTGTTCTGTCATTTTATTTTACTTTGAATGCGCCGGCCGGGAATCGGACCCGGATCAACTGGTTGGAGGCCAGTTATTCTACCATTAAACCACCAGCGCCTATTATATTCTTATTTTAGAAGTGTTTTAAAGGTTTTTGTTTTTCCAATGTTCTTTTCTATGACAATTTGCACATAACACTTCACACTTGTTTATTTCCTTTAATATGTTATCTATGGAATATCCCCAATGAACCATTTGAGCAACTTGATTCTCTTTCTTGCCCTTGTGATGAAAATCTATTGTTGCAGGATGGTTTTCTCCGCACTTAGAACAAGATAATTTGGATTTGTAATTTTCAAACCAAATCTTAATCCTCTTTTTTCTTGATTTTATGTTTTTTAATTGGGATAGATTGTTTTTTTTATACCATTCTTTTTTATATTCTCTTCTTTTAGAAATATCTTTAAAGGGCATAAAAATACAAGGGGTTCAAACTTAAATATTGTTGTAATCCTTATAAAATAGTGCACCCGGAAGGATTTGAACCTTCGACTCCCTCCTTAGGACGGAGGTACTCTATCCAGGCTGAGTTACGGATGCATAGATATTAAGAAAAACTATTCTTTAAAAAAACTGCTATAAATGGTTTATTTAAATGATTTAAAGTAACTTATTGTTCTTGATAAACCCATATCTAAGTTTACCTTAGGTTGCCATTTCAAGAATTTTTTTGCTAAAGAAATATCTGGTTTTCTTTGCAAAGGATCATCTTGAGGCAATTCTTTGTACACAATTTTTGAACTAGACTTTGTGATTGTTAATACTTTTTTTGCTAACTCTTTCATCGTAAACTCTCCTGGATTGCCTAAATTAACCGGTCCAACAGTTAAATTTTGATTCATCATACGATATAATCCTTCAACTAAATCATCAACATAACAAAAACTTCTTGTTTGATTTCCATCTCCATAAATAGTAAGAGATTTATTTTCTAAAGCTTGAAGTATAAAATTACTTATTACTCTTCCATCATCTTTGTCCATATTTGGTCCATAAGTATTGAATATTCTTATGATTCTTATGGGTAATTTGTATTCCCTGTGATAATTCATAAACAATGTTTCTGCTACTCTTTTTCCTTCATCATAACATGCTCTTGGACCAAGAGTATTCACATTTCCTTTATATGTTTCTTTTTGTGGATGTTCTAAAGGATCTCCATAAATCTCTGATGTAGAAGCTTGAAGAACTCTTGCACCATTTAATTTTGCAAATTCTAAAACATTAATTACTCCAATTGTATTTGCTTTGACAGTTTCTATTGGATCAAACTGATAATGGATTGGTGAAGCGGGACAAGCAAGATTGTAAATCTGTTCTACTCCCTGAGGTATCTTCTGGTCTAATCTTACTTGAGTGTCTGTAATATCGTGGGGAATTATTTTGAATTTAGGATTTTTCAACAAATGAGCAACATTTCTTTTTCTCCCCGTAAAAAAATTATCTAGACATATTACTTCGTTTCCTTTATCAAGAAGGAACTTACAAAGATGGCTTCCTATAAAACCTGCTCCACCAGTAACTAAAATTCTCATTAATCTAACAAAAAATACTTTCTTTTAAAGATATATCTTGTATAAAATACATTTAGGGATCTAATGCGAGAGAAAGGATTCGAACCCTTGCAAGCACTAAGCTATCTGATCCTTAGTCAGACCCGTTTGACCACTCCGGCACTCTCGCATTAAAAATCAAGAAATCCTGCATATAAAAAGGTTTATAAACCAAAACATGATTGAAGTTTTGAGACGGCCATAATAGGTTGGTAACACCTGTTCCCTTTCCGAACACAGAAGTTAAGCTTCCTATGTTGTTATCAGTACTGTCCGAAAAGATGGGAAAATAATAAGCTGTCTTACCTTTTTTTTATAATTTATTTGAAATTCAAGAATATAAAATAAAAAATTAAAGGTGTAAAAATAATTTAAGACTTTTTGAACTTAGCAACTAATTCTAAATGATCTTCTTGACCTAAGAATATTGCTCTGCAACAAAATCTGTCTAATCCTAATTCATCGAGAACTTTCTTTGAGCTTTCACCTTGAGCTACTCGCTTTTTGTATTCTTCCCACAAATGGCCTATTGGCTTCCCGCAACTGAAGCACCTAACTGGAATTATAATTTTTTTCTCCTAGCTGATTAATCACTTTATATCTGTGGGGATACCCCTTATGGGATATAAAGCCAAAATCACTCAATAACTTTAATTCTGAGTAAATTCTGTTCTTATTTAAAGCTTTCGCTAATTCTTGTTCTGTTTTTTCTGGATTATCTTGAATAAAATTAAGAATCTGCTTATACTCCATAGGCATTTGTCCTCCCCCATTAAAAAGGAACTTTGCCTTATTTATCTTATCAGAGTGTTTCATATAAGGGAAAATCGTGTTCATAAAAAGATTTACATTATAAGTTATCAAACAACAACCATCATATTTATCATATAAATTCATTTTCTTCAAGAATTTTTGATATATTCTCACAAATTCTTTATTTCTGCAGGCTAATCTAAATGATTTATTGTAAAGTGAAACATTTCCCTCTGCATCAAAAAGCCCTGCAAAAAAAGGTTTATTGTCTACTATTTCTAAAATTTCTTCTAAATTTCTTTGAAGATAAATAAAAAAAGATGTTAAAATGCCATTCCCAGAATGTGTTGACAAAACCCATCCTTTTTTATCTGTTTTAAGGATAAATTTTTTGTGATACTTTATGTCTGGTTCTTTAATTAATTCTGAAACATATAATATCTTCTCTATTTTCTGATGATTTTTTGCAAGGAATTGCCCTGTAAATTTAATTATCTCTTTATTTTGGTTGCATATCCCAAATCTCTTTCCTCCTGCCCTATCTCCACACCAAAGCCCAAAAAAATAAATAAAATCATTATTTAAAATAAATTCTCTAGGTATAATTACCTGAAATTGTTTAATACCTTTTTTGGTAAAATTATTGTAATTTATTTTAATTGTGTCTTTCTCTATAGAATATGAAGCATTTCTAAAACCCAAATTCAACAAATAAAAATAATTTTTAAACCACTTTTCAAAATTTATTCTATTATTAATTATAATCTCAGATACTTTTGGAATTGCCTTCTTCAGTAAGATTAAATTATCCTTCCTTATTTTTCTCCCATGTTTCAAAGAATTCTTAATTTGATCCTCTTTTAAAAATCTTGAAATAGTATTTTCTTCTATCTCTTTTTGAGAAGTTAAATTAAGTTTCAATAGCTTGTTTAATATCTCTTCGGGAACTGAATTGAAATAGGAATTTTTATATCCTCTTAAAGAAGATGCAGGAATTTGAATCATCTCCCCTGCCTTTATAGAACCTTTATAAGTTTTTATTAATTTAATAAAAAGCAATCTTTGAAATTTTGAATTTAATGTTACCATGTATTCTTTTTTCATAGTTCAAGAAGAGCGTTTAACTTAATATACTTTATTCTTTGAGATAATCTTACAAGTATAATCATAAATTTATTTAAATTTAAAATTATTGAAATTTATTTTTCTGGGATTTTTTGTTATTAATATTAAAAAAACGATTAATGCTGAAAGATTATTTTTAAAGGTTACTATCCTTCAAAATTACACAAAAATTTAAAAACTAATTTCAACTAAAAAATTGATTGAAGTTAAAAAAGGTGAAAAATGACAAAAAAATGTATTTATTGTAAGGAAGACATTACCGACGATAGGGCGTTAGATGTTTGCAATAGATGTGGGGTTGGAGTTTGGGGTGAAAAGATGTTTAATGCTATTCTGAAAAATATGGGAGAAGCAAATGAAAAAGGCGATTTATGCAACTCCAATGTTGCTTTGAGTGAGCCACCTCAAAAAATAGGCAATTCTAGAATAAGTTTTATGTAAAAGATAGTTTTTTAAATGGAATTTTTCTGGGTATCATATGGCAAATAGAAAACCTGTAAGAACCAGAGGAAAGCTTCAACTTAGCAGATATTTTCAAAGATTTAAAGAAGGAGACTTTGTAACAGTTGTTGCTGAGAAAGCTTTAAATCCAACATTTCCAAAGAGATTACAAGGAAGAACAGGAAAAATTGAAAAGAAAATAGGAAGAAGTTACTCAATTAAAATAAAGGACCAAACCAAAGAAAAGACATTTATAATCCCTCCAATACACTTAAAAAAGATAAAACATAAACAATAAAATGATAAAAAATACAATTTCCTTAAGCATGGCAGAATCTTTGGAATACATTGAAAAAGAAAAAAAAGCAGAAAAACCTGCTGCAGACTTCATAAAGAAATTTGTAAAACTAACTCCAAAAAAAGCTAAAGAACTTAGGAAAAAACTTGAAGACTTAAATGAAATGAAGTTAAATGAAGTAAATATCTCTAAATTAATTGATATTCTACCTGATAAAGCCGAAGAAGTAAATAAAATTTTTATTGATATCAGCTTGGACGAGAATGAAACAAAAAAAATACTTGATACAATTAAAGAATTCAAATAAAGAAAATGGAAAAAGAAGAAAATGCAATAATCTTAGAATATCTCCCGAATGGTTATCCTTTGGAGAAGAAAATGATGCCTATAGCACAAGCTATAGGAGAGAAAACTTTAGTTCTGCTTGAATTGGTTCCTAGAAGAGGTGTTGATTTAAAAATAGGTGAAAAAGTTTATATTGGCGAAGGCAAAAGAGATAAAGTTTATTATATTCTTGGAAGATTACACAGAGAAAAACTTACTGAAAGTGCAAAACAACAATTAGGAGAATTTATAAATCAAGTTGTTAAAGAAAAAGAGAAGGAATTCCTGGAATTTTTCAACAAGTCTGATGCAATAAACAAAAGAATTCATCAGATTGAATTGCTTCCCGGATTAGGTAAGAAACACATGCAAGAAATATTGAAACAAAGAAAAGAAAAAGAATTTGAATCTTTTCAAGAAATGAAACAAAGAATACAAAATCTTCCTGATCCAGAAAAGGCTGTTGAAAAAAGGATATTTCAAGAATTAACAAACATAGAAAGATATAATCTTTTCACAAACAAAATATAAGATGGCAGAAAAAATTAAAACTCAAAATCCAAAACCAGAATATGTAAAACCTCAAGAAAAACGAGAGGAAAGATTGGTTAGAATTCTTTCAAAAGATATAGAAGGAAGAATGAAAATTTATCCTGGATTAACTAAAATAAAAGGAGTTTCTTGGGCATTTTCAAATGCTGTTTGTAAAATTTTGAAAATCGACAAAAATAAAACAATTGGTTCTTT
>CAYWFA010000011.1:0-15705 GCA_964457815.1 Candidatus Woesearchaeota archaeon | reverse complement strand
TATACATTCAATTATGGAAGTGAAAGTTTTGTAATGCCTTGCGAGGTTATTGAACAAGGAGAAGATTCTATAACTAGTTATATTGGAGATAATTTTATAGAACAGATATATTATGCAGACTATGATTGTGATTTCTGGAGTTGTGTTAAGAATTCAGAAATTCCTTTCGTTCTTATTTCAGATAAAGCAAGAGTTTATTGGTCTGGAAAAGCATTTTTATTGGCTTTGATGTCTATAATTTTGTTTGGATTGATATTTTTGGTTTCTGATAAAAGGCCAAGCAAGTTTATTTCTGTAGGTGTTTTAATTGCTTTGTGTTCTCTGCCCTTTAAAAATATGGATTGGGTACTGAAGTTAGTTCCTGCGCAAGTTGCTCCTTTGTTTTCACTTTTTTCACAAAAAGCACATTCGGTGTTTATTATTATGTTGATCGTTTCAATTGTTTTAATTTTAATTGGAATAGTTGCAATTATTTTTGGATGGAAAATGAAATTTAAAGAGGATTCTTCTGAAACAAAAAAAGTTGTTGAAAAACCTGCTTCAAATGAAGATCCTGTTTCAAAAGAAGAAGTTATAAAGATAGTAAAACAAGAATTATCTAAAAAGAATCCTACAAATAAGATTAATAAAAAAATACAAAAGTCAAAGCAGAAAAAGAAGAATTAATTTTAGCATATAAATCCTTAAAAATAAAGAAACTTGTGCTGTTTTATGAGAAACAAGAAATCTCTCTTAAGTTATGTAGCAATCCCTATTTTTGGAGTTAGCGTATTAGCTGCTTCTTGTGAATTGAATACTTCTAATAAATCGCAAATATATGATCTTAAAGTGAGTGATGTAAATGAGGATGGGCTTAAAGATTTGACAATAAGGGATTCAAAAGGGGATATTAAAGATGTTTATGTTCAAACAGAAAATGGTGATTTTATTTCTTCTAAAGAGGCATATTGGTATAATCTAATGGATAAAATTGACGAATTGGATAACACCAAGGGCAATAAACGAAGTCCTTTCTCTTGGCTCCCTTAATCAAGAAATTAATAAAATCCTTTGATTAATGATTTTGGATCTGGATTTTTTTCAGTGTCTTGATTTGTTTTTTGTGTTTTATCTTGAGTGGGGAGAGTGTTGTATTTTGTTCCTTCACTTTTTCCTTCTGTTTTTTTGTTGAGAAAACTTTGCATGTATCTTGAATGTCCTTCATCATAATATTTTATGTCTTTTATTTTGTAAAATATTACTTTTCCATTATCTTGCTTTTCTGTTCTTACATTTGTTAACTTGTTTTTTATGTTTTCTCCAAGTAAAACTTCTCCTTCAGAGGCAGAGGAGATTTTTTTGGTGTTGTTCATAAGAGTTCCTAAAGTCATGAACTGCATTATTCCATTTTCTGTTTTTTCAACTATTGAACCGTATTCAATTGAAATTCCGAAATCAATTTTGTGTTTTGCTATTCTGTTGTATCCTGAAAGAATTTCTTTTGCATCCTGAGCAATTTCTAAAGCAGTTGTTTCATTTTTGAAAGTTCTTGTTTTTGAAGGGGCTAAGATAAATGTTAAATTGTTTTGATTTTCATAAACAAATGCTTTTCTGCTTTCTGCAAGATTTACTATTTTTTGAAGTGGTTCTTCGGTGTTTGCTTTTTTTGCTTGAAGTTCTGCAAGATTTCTTGCACTGATATTAACAACACTTACTTCTTGTTTGTTTCCTTTTATTGAAAGAGAAAGGTTAGCTTTATTGTTGGTTTTAAGTTTGGATTCTTTGGATAAAGGTATTGCCCTATTTTCCCAAGCAGCGTTTGTTTTGGGTTGACTTTTTATTTTTAGTTTTCTTTTAAATAAGCTTTTTTTAGGAGTGCTTATGTGTTTTTTTTTCTTATGTCTTCTTATCAAGACGAAGATTATAGCAGCTAAAAGTATTGCTATGAAAATCCAAAATAAAGGTCTTAAATAAAAATCTTTGTTTAATTCGGAAAAGTCTCTTATTGCAAATCCTGTTGAACCAGAAACCCTTGATTCAGGTAAAAATACATTTTCTTTAAACAAGCTTTCTCTTTGTTCATCCATTAATTCAACTTCATACTCATCAGCATGTTCTGTTTTCAACTCATATTTATTGTTTCCATCTACAGGTAAAAAAAGAGTGAATTCTTTTGAAATATTCCCTATTCTTATGTTGATTGTTCCGTTATAAGGAACATTTCCTACATTTGTTATATGTAGTGTTTGATTTACTAATTCCACTTTTATTTCTTGATTTTCAAGAATATTGAATGAAGATTCTGCTGTTAATCCGTTTGAAACTGCTTCAACAGTCCAATTTGTTGGAGGTTCATTGTAAACAATAGGCAGCTTAAGGTAATCTTGTGTTTTCTTTTCAATTGGCCCACCTTCTTCAGGTATTTCTCCTGTGTCTTTTCTTATTGTTATTATTGAAGAAGACTCAATGCTTTCTCCGGTTTGATCATGAAGAATTGTTTTAACTTCAACACTTTTTCCAGGTTCAACTTGAGTGTCTTTGAGTACAATTTCCAAAGAAGTAGGAATTTGTTTTATTTGTATGTTGTAATTCACAAAGCCTTTGTTTGTAAGAGTGTTGTCAAATGAAGCTTCATAAGCATTTAATTTAACAAGGTATTTTCCTGCTTTCATTTTTTCTGGAAGAGAAATATTCATTGAAAACATTCCATTGTTTACTGTTCCTTTTTGAAGTATATTCTCTCCTGAAGCATTTGCCAATACTATTTCTAAATCAATGAATCCATTGGAAGGTTGTCCATTTTCTTTTGTTGCATCTCCATAAATTAATATGCTTTGTCCGGGTTCAAATTCATTTTGTTCAGTGTTTGGAACAACTGTGATTAAATTTGAAATTTTAAATTCGTTTGTTAAAAAATATTCTGCTCCAAGTATTCCTTTTATTTTACATGTTCCAACATTTTCACCTAAAATTTCTTTTGTTAAAACAAGAGAAGCGTCCATTGTTTTTTCTTGTCCGGGTAAAAGATTTACTCCATTTTTATAGAAATTGATTTGTTTTGTTCCGCAAAGCAAGTCCATGCTGAATATTCCTGAGGTTCCTGTTATTGTTTTTACAGTTACAGGAAGAGTTACAGAATCACCTAAATTATACACTTTGTTTGGCTGTTGATTTATAATCATTTCTGCTGATGCAAATGAACTAATCATAACTATTAATAAAAAGGTTAATACAATCTCTTTTTTCATTTAAGTATCAGTCAATATTTATTTATAAATATTTGTGGGAACAAGAAAACACTGTAAAACTTATATCTTTATTTTTATGTTTGAATTGTAATAGCTTTCCATTATTTTTTCGGGGTATTCCCTATTTTCTTTATGCAATTCGGGATTATTCCAGTTGAAATTATAATCTCTTGCTTTTCCTACTCCTGCATTATAAGCAAAAAGAATTTTTTTTCTTTTTGTTTCTAAATCTGATTTTTCCCAATTTGGATCGTATTTTGCACAGAATTTTGAAATATAATCTAGATACTGTAAAGATAATTCAAGGTTTTTTACAGGATTACCTAATAGTTCTTTTTGTAGAGCGTGTTTATTTAATTTTCCCGTAGTTGAATCTTTTAAGGAGGCAAATTCTTCTGGTCTAAAGGTTTCATAAACCTCTGGTCCAACTTGTCCTAATCCCATATAGCCGGATTTACTCATTGCATGAACATTATATCCCGATTCTTGTTTCAACATAACTCTGAATAATCTTTTGTCAAATTCTTTGGGCCATTTTTTAACATTGTTGTAAGCTTGTTTTATGTAATTGTTTAAATCGTCTTGACTAAGATAATAAGATTCTAAAAATTTCTTTTTTTCTGAAAATTCGATTTGTTTTTTTTCTTCATTTAACATTCTTTCTAATTCTGACTTTTTGTGAGATTCGTATTGTTCTTTTGCTTTTTCAAAAGGAGTTGATTTATCTACAAAATCTATGTAATTTTTTGAAATGATGCTTGCATATTCTGATATTGGTGATGAATACAAGGCGCTGTTTTCAAGAGAATTTGAATCGAATTTTTGACCGCTGTATGATATTGCTCCTGCTAAAGCTAATGTTGCGATTGCCAGTTGTTTATTTATTTTTTTCATTGTTTTTTTACCTATTTTAATTTATCACTGGATAATGGTTACATTATTTAAATGTTTCGATTGATTTTTAAAACTTTTATTGAAACTTGTTTTTGAAAATCTTTGAATTTCCAAAGAATTTTTCTTGTTCGTTTTCAAATTTGAGTTACAAACAGAATTCTCAACAAAAAAGTTTATGGGATGGTTCACTATCTAGTTCTAGCATACTGTTCACCTCCCGATAAGTTTGTTTTTTTAGTTAATATTGATGTAATTTTTTTCATGTTTCTTTTTAATAACTTCCCTATATAAACTTTATGGAGGTTTTGTATATATTTTGCCTGTTTTTTGAAAAATTAGTTATTTTGTTAAAAAGGAATGCCCAAGTATATATTACTCTCTCCTTTGATTGGATCAAATAAGAATCCCGTTGTGAGCTTATCCCCCAGTGTGATACCTGCACCGAATTCAAAAGACCACTTTTTTAGCACTTTCTCATCCATGTTTTCTTTGGGGTAGTTTTCTGTGTTAAATATTCCATAGGAAGCACCAAGACTAATAAATCCACTTGAGTTTGATCGATCTTTTCTTGAATGTATATTGGTGCCTAAAGAAATTTTATAATGATCTATAAAGTATTGTTTAAATTCATCTTGATTGAGACTTAATGGATCTCTATATTTTCCTCTTGAGAATGAAATGTATGTTCCAAAATTAGGAGTTATTTTTTTGCTATATCCCATACCAACTCCTAGGTCTATTGGTTGAAATCCAAAGTAGATTGTATTTGGTTTTTCCATATCATTTGGCTGGGGGGCATGCCAAGTTTTAGGAGTTATAAAATCAATTTGTGCATTTGCTTTTTGTGAAGGTAAAACACTTGAAACAATGAAAGGTAAACTGTATAGAAATCCTTTGACTTTTTTGTTCATATATATCGCCTCTTATTTAATCTTAAAAAATGTGTGGGGTATATAAGGTTATATCTCTTAAAATTTATACAATTATAATATATATTTTTATTTTTCTTTTAATTTTTTGTTTTTGAAAACAAAAATTAATTTTATAAACTAGTCTTTCTTGAATGAGGTATGAAAACTTTGAATCTTCATGTAGATTATATTAAGTTTAAACCTTTGAAAAAAGCACTTAAAAGTATTGGAGAGCTTTTAGAGAAGGACAAGAAAGAAAAAGAAATAAAGGAAGCGCTTGTTGTTTTAACAGCAGTTGAAAAATGTGATATTAATGTTTCTAGTGTTGTGAAGAAACTTGTTGAAAATGTTAAAGATATTGCTTCCCAAGTTAAAACAAAAAATATTGTTCTTTATCCTTATGCGCATTTATCTAAAGATTTGGGGAGTCCAGAAGTTGCTCAAGAAGTTTTGGAAAAAGCTGAAAAAGAACTTGCTAAAGAGAAATTTACTGTTACACGAGCCCCTTTTGGTTATTACAAAGAATTTGAATTAAAAGTTAAGGGCCACCCTTTAAGTGAATTGTCAAGAGAAATAAGAATTGATGGAGAAAAAGAAAAAGGAGAAAAAGAAAGTAATTTGATTAAAGAAGAAGTTTATGATTATAAACAATTATTAAGAGAAATTTCAAAATCAAAATTAGACAGTTCTAAACTTAAAGATAATGATCATAGGATTTTAGGAAAACAAATGGATTTGTTTAGTTTCTCTGAAGTTGCACCTGGAATGGTTTTTTGGCATAATAATGGTTTAACAATTAGAAATGAGCTTATTAATTTTTGGAGAGAAGAACATAAAAAAGCAGAATATCAAGAAATTCAAACGCCCCAGATTTTAGATAAAAAACTTTGGCAGATTTCTGGACATTGGGAAAAGTACAAGGAAAATATTTTTTTAACAGAGTATGAAAAAAGAATTTTTGCTGTTAAACCGATGAATTGTCCTGGAGGGATTTTAGTTTTCAAAAATTCTCCTAAATCTTATAAAGATTTGCCTTTGAGAGTTGGTGAACTTGGAATTGTTCATAGACAAGAACTATCTGGAGTTTTAGGAGGTTTGTTTAGAGTTATACAATTCACACAAGATGATGCCCATATTTATTGTACTGAAAATCAGATTGAAAGTGAACTTTCAAAAGTGATTGATTTAGTTGATTTATTTTATAAAAAGTTTGGATTTGGATACGCCATTGAACTTTCAACAAGACCCGAAAAAAGAATAGGTAACGACAAAATGTGGGATTTAGCTGAAAAAACTTTGAAAAAAGTTCTTGATAAAAAGAAAACCAAGTTTAAACTTAATGAGGGAGATGGAGCCTTTTATGGACCTAAAATTGATTTTCATTTAAAAGATTCTTTGGGAAGAACTTGGCAGTGTGGGACAATTCAATTGGATTTTGCGCTTCCAGAAAGATTTGAATTAGAATATGTTGATAATGATAATAAAAAGAAAACTCCAATAATGATTCATAGAACTATATATGGAAGTTTGGAAAGATTTATTGGAATGCTTCTGGAAAATACCAATGGGAGACTTCCAACCTGGCTTTCTCCTATACAAGTAAGAGTCTTGAGTTTCACAGATAGAAATGTAGACTATGCTGAGAAATTAATTGAGAAAATGAAAAAAAATATTTTGGGATTAAGAATAGATTCAGATTTCAATCAAAAAACAGTTCAATCTAAAGTTAAAGAAGCTGAAGAAATGAAAATTCCTTACATAATTGTTATAGGCGACAAAGAAGAAAAAGAAAAAATACTTGCTATTAGGAAAGGCGGAAGTAATGTTGTTGAAAAATTAGATGAAGATGAATTTATTTTTGACTTGAAAACAAAAATTGAAAAAAGAATTTAATTTTTTATTTTCTTAACCCTTCTTGAACTGCTAGTTTTTCTAATCTGTTGAATATGTCTTCTTTTCTTTCAACAATGCTTTGTCTGTATAATAGTGTATCTCCTATGCTTCTTATTTCATAAGGTAAATTGTTTTCTGGATCTTTGTATAAGCCATATATGGATTCTTTGGTTAAATAAATAATCCTTATTACAAGTTCTTTGGAGGAGGGATCTTGGAAATATTTGTAATTTCCGTTTGTTACTTTTTGTATTTTTTTGTTGGATTCAAGAGATTCTTTTCTGGAATCTCTTTCTTTTGGTGTAATTTCAAAACTAAACCACTCCCCTTTTTTGTAACTTTTTATTTTTCCTCTTATTGAAGGTTCTTCTTTTTTAGGTTTATATGGCTTTAAAGGCATAGTTTAAAGTATTTTCTTTTATTTATATTGATTTATATTCTAAAAACTTATAAATTGAAATATACTGAAAAATATATGAATTTCCAGTTTTATTTTGAAAAGCTAATGGACTCTGAAGATTTCAAAAAGTTTGTTAAAGAGAATAAGGATGCATTTCTTTGTTCGGCTTTTTTTGCAGTAGATAAAAAAGGAAGTGACAATAAACAGAATATTGATTATTATGTTCCCGGTTTAGATAAAATGTTTAGTTTCAAGATTAATAATGGCGTAGAACTTGTTCCAGTAGAAGATTATGGAAAGGGATTCAATCCCGAAAAAATACCAGATAACACCGATTTCGATTTCAATTACATTGAAACGTTAATAGAAGGAGAGATGTTTGAGAAAAAAATAAAAAATAAAATTGAAAAGCTTCTTCTTAGTTTACAAGCAAAAGATAAAAAAGTTTATGTTTTAGGAACAATTTTTATTTCTGGACTTGGGCTTCTTAAGGTAAAAATAGATTTAAACGAAAAAAAGGTTGTTGATTTTGAAAAAATGAGTTTTTTTGATATGGTTAAAATCGTTAAAAAATAATTAACTGTAAAATGTATCTTGAAAATTATAATTGAAGTTCATCATCTCTATTCTTATGCTCATTATATCTTTATAGTGATAATTTACTTTTTTTTCAATTTCAATGTCTTTTCCTAGATTTATTGCTGATGAATTATAATTTTCTTTTATAATTGTCTTTATTCTTTTCTCATCTGCTCCTAGAAGTTTTAATTTTCTTGCAGTATCTTTTTTTCTTTCTTCTAGCTTCATGTATTTAGTTATTTTTTATAATTTATAAGGATTTGTTTATTTTTATTTTTCAACAATAAAATTAATCATCATTTCGCTGTTGTGTGTTGAGATTATTTTGAAACCTACGGATTTGAAAAGTTTGTGTATTTCTTCTTCATCAAAAAGATAGTAATATCTTTCTCCTTTATTGGTCCATTTTATTAGTTTTTCTTTTCCTTTTTTTTGATTGAATCTTTTGGATTTAAAATTCCAAACTCCTATTAAGGATTTTGAGCGAGGTTTCATTACTCTGTATAATTCAAGGATTGTTTTTTTATGATCTTTTGGAGGGAGGCAGTGAATTGAAGAAATCGATATTGAATAATCAAAAAAATTATCCTGGAACGGAAGTTTCTTTGAAATATCAGAAACAAAGAATTCTGCATCAATTTTTTGTTTTTTTGCTTTGTTTTTTGCAAAATTTATCATTTCTTTGGAAAAATCAATTAAATACATCTTTCCATTTTTTATTTTTGTAAGGTGTCTTCCGCTGCCGCTTCCTAAATCAAGAATATTGCCTGTAGATTTACTTAGAAAATCTTTGCTGAATTCTGATGGAACTTCTTTGAATTTATTCCATTCTTTTGCAATATTATTCCAGATTTCCTGTTGGTTTTTAATCTTTTGATTCATAAGAAAGGATAGAAAGATGAGATTAAAAATTATTCTTTTTCAAACTTGATAAGGCTGAAAAAAGGATATTTAGAAATTTTGTCGCGTCCTTTTAATTCAGGAAGTTCCATAACAAACATACACCCAATTATTTGTCCCCCAATTTTTTCAACTAAATTAACAACTGCCTGAACTGTTCCGCCTGTTGCAATTAAATCATCTACAATTAATACTTTCTGTCCGGGTTTTATTGAATCTTTGTGAATTTCAACTGCATCTTCTCCGTATTCCAAAGAGTAAGTTTCTTTTATTGTTTCATAAGGTAATTTTCCGGGTTTTCTTATTAATGCTAAACCTGCATTTAATTTTTCAGCTAAAAGTCCTGCTATTATGAAACCTCTTGATTCAATTCCTGCAACTATATCAATTGGGAGGTCTTGGCATTTTTCATAAAGAATTTCTGTAAGTTTTTTAAGAGATTCTTTGTCTTGTAAAAGAGTTGTTATATCTCTGAACATTATTCCTTCTTTAGGAAAATTTGGAACTGTTCTTACTTTTTCTTTTAATTTGAAAATTTCTTGTTCTCTTGAAAAAGAATTTATTGTGTGGATTAAAACTTTTTTTAATTTTTCTGCGTTTTCTTTCATGATTTCTTTTATTTCATACCAACTTACGGGTTTTTCATCGTCTTTCCAAGAATCATAATCTGTACAAGTTGCAATTGTTGCAAATGGTATTTCTGCTTCATTTGCAAGGATAGCTTCTGGAGATGTTGACATATTTATTACGTGGGCTCCCCATTGATTGAATAAATTGCTTTCTGCTTTTGTTGAAAATCTTGGGCCTTCAATTGTTATAACTGTTCCTTGTTCATGAACTGGAAAATCCAGTTCTTTGCAACTTTCAATTAATTTTTTTCTTGCTTCTTCTGAGAAGGGGTTTGCCATTGGAGTGTGTATTGGACCAAATTCAAATTTATCGAAAAAAGTTGATTTTCTGTGTTTGGTGAAATCAATGAATTGATCTAGAATCACAAAATCTCCTCTTTTTATTTCTTCAGTTAATGAACCTACAGCTGTTGTTGCAATTATGAATTTGCATCCTTCATCTTTTAAAGCAAAGATATTCGCTTGATTGTTGACTTGTGTGGGAGGAATTTCATGTTTCGATCCATGTCTTGAAATTATGAAAACATCTATTGTTCCTATTTTTCCTATTGTTATGGGAGAAGAAGGTTTTCCAAAAGGGGTTTCAACTTCCTTGGTTTTGAAATCTGCAAGAATTTCTGGATTTTCCAGTCCAGAACCTCCAATTATTCCTATTTTCATTGATATTTTAATTTCAAAAGATTTTATAAGTATTTTTAGTGTTGAGAATATATATTCTAAGAATTTTCAAGATTCCATAACCTTTTTAAAGATTTATCTGTTTTTCATTTTATGGTGCTTGTTTGGACGTTTTTTGTTGTTTTTCTTTTATTTGTTATTGGAATATTTGGAATTTTAGCATTTGTTTTTTGGATTTTAATGCTTGTGGATTGTTTGAACAGAAAATTCAAACAAGATTCAGATAAAATTGTGTGGGTTCTTGTGATAATTTTAACTCAAGTTATAGGTGCTTTGATTTATTATTTTGTTATTAAAGTTAAAGATAAACCTAAACATAAAACAAAGAAAAGATAGTTTCAGTTTATTTTAAAAAGCTTTCTTGTAAGATTATATTATGAAAAATCCTGTTGAGAACGAAATCCGAAAACCAACAAAAACAATTTCAGGTATAACCCCTGTAGCAGTAATGCTTCCCCCTAGAAAATGTAAGCACGGAAATTGCATTTATTGTCCTTCAATGAATGTTCCACAAAGCTATACTCCTAAAAGCCCAGTTGTTTTAAGAGCTAAATCTTTGGATTACGATTCTCGTAAACAAGTTGTTTCAAGAATAAAAGCTTTTGAAGCAATGAATCATCCTACAGACAAAATTGAGTTGATAATTATGGGGGGAACTTTTCTTGAATATCCTGAAAAATTTCAATATGAATTTGTTAAAGGACTTTATGATGGATTAAATGAAAAAGTTTCTGAAAATTTAAGTGAAGCAAAAAAGTTGAATGAAATTTCAAAACATAGATGTGTTGCTTTATGTATTGAAACACGTCCTGATGTGTGTTGTGAATTTATTGGGAGGATGAGAGAATTTGGGTGTACAAGAGTTGAATTGGGAGTTCAGTTAATTGATGATGATGTTTATATGTTGGTTAAACGAGGACATTTAGTTAAAGAAGTTGTTTTAGCTACAAAGTGTTTGAGAAATGCAGGTTTTAAAATAGGTTATCATCTTATGCCTGGATTACCTGGAAGTAATTTTGAAAAAGATTTGAAATTATTTAAAGAAATATTTTCAAATGAAAATTTTAAACCCGACCAAATTAAAATTTATCCGTGTCAGGTTTTGCCTAATTCTGAATTGGAGAAAATTTATTGGGAAGGAAAATATATTCCCTACACTCCAAAAGAAATCCAGAAACTTTTAATTGAAATGTTGAAAATAATTCCAAGGTACTGCAGAGTAATGAGAATTATGAGAGAAATTCCATTAGAATATTTAATTGCAGGAAGCAAAGATATTGGGATAAGAAAGGATGTTGAAGAAGAATTGAGGGATAAGAAAGTTAAACTTGAAGAGATTAGATACAGAGAAATTGGATTTAATAAAAATAATTTAAATTTGGATTTAAAATTTAAGAAAACAGAATATAAAGCTTCTGGAGGAAAAGAATATTTTTTGGAAATTGTAAACAAACAAGATATTTTGTTTGGATTGTTGAGATTGAGAATTTTTGAAAAAAAAGCTATGATAAGAGAACTTCATGTTTATGGGCAGAGTTTGAAATTAGGTGAAAAATCCAAAGAAACTGGACAACAACATACAGGATTAGGAAAATGGTTAATGGAAGAAACAGAAAAAATCGCTAAAAAGGAGAAATGTAATGAGATTAGAGTTATTTCAGGTGTTGGGGTTAGAGAATATTATAAAAAATTAGGTTATAGTTTAGACTCTGGAAAAGGAGAGTATATGATTAAGAGTTTAAAATAAAATTATAATTTAATTTTCCCTTGTTGCCAATCTTTAATTATTTCTCTGGCAGTTGTGTCTTCATTTACTTCTCCGCCCTTTTTCAGAAATCCTTTTCTTTTTCCAAGTTCTTCTAGTAGGATTTCTGGGTTGCCTTTGGCATCAATTTTGTAATGTTTTTCTAAAAGGTTCGGATAATCTTGTATTATTTTTGTAATTACTAATTCTGGTTCTTTTACTTGACTGTAGCTTCTTGCACCCAATTTTGTATGATTTGAGATTTTTTCTTTATCTTGTTGAGAATATTCCTTTTCAGGGATTATTCCAGGTGAGTCCATAAGAACAATGTCCTGAGAAAGTTTGATTTTTTGCATGCTTTTGGTGAAACCTGCATCAGAGCCAACTCCTGCAGAGCTTTTTCCAATAAGGGAATTTATCAGTGAGCTTTTCCCTGTGTTTGGGTAGCCGATTATCCCCACAATAACTTTGTGGTATTCTTCTGGGTTTTTTTCTACTTTTTTTGCTTCAATTTTTATCCTGTCCCTTAAATCCTTTATTCCTTTTCTGTTTGTTGCAGAAACTAGGACATAAGGAAACATTTCTTCTGGAATCTTTAGGTTGTTTTTATCAATTAAATCTGACTTGTTTAGCACATAAATTATTCTCTTTTTTTTGCTTTTTATGTCCTGTTCTATTGCTTCATTCCTGGTTTCTTGTATAAATCTGGCATCAAGAATCTCTAAAATTATGTCTGAATCTTGCACTACTTTCTTGGCAATTGAAGGGTATTTGCCTCTTTGTTTTCTGATGTTCCTTATTTTGCCAGTATGCCTTGAAGAAAAACTATATCTTGGTCTCATGTTAAATGTAAGTAATGGGGGTTTAAAAATTTAGGGAAGATTTTAGTTTGTCAAAAGAATCATAACTAGAAAAGCAAGGATTGTTATTATGAAAAAGACTCCCAATGTGTAAAAAAGCAGGGAAAGTGCTTCTCTTTTTTTACCTTCCATATACCAAAGTATTGGCTTTCCAAACACAAGAATACCTGTAAATGCTGCTGAAAATACAAAAAGCAGAAGCATGGCAATTGGAATAAAAACACTGTTATTAGGAGCAAAAGAACTATTCCCAAAATAGTAAATAAAAGCTGCTATTAAAATCACATAAAGGGAAGTAACTAACCCATTAATTATGGATGATTTTAGTATGTTTTTCATATTAATTTTAATCTTTTGAATTTTAATAAGATTATTGTTATTTAGAATATAAGCGCCCCGACCGAGATTCGAACTCGGGTCACGGCCGTGAAAGGGCCGCATTCTTGGCCTCTGAACTATCGGGGCTTATTTTGCAGATTACAAACTACTGTTTGTTTTTCTGAGAATTTAAGATAAAAGTGGTTTTTAAACATAACTAAAAAGAAAAGAAGAAGGCTGAATGCCTTCCTTTATTTTAATAAAATTATTCTTTTCCCCAAGCCGCAATACCAATTAGGATTAGATGTACTAAAATTCCCACAAAAGGAATTATTCTGAGTAATGCCCACCATCCAGGTTTTTTTACTGCTTCAAACATTTTCCATTCCCAAATTAAGGCAAACACCCCAAAAGCAATCATAAAAATATATGCTAGATATATATGAATAAATCCAGTAAAAAATCCAAGTATTAAAAGCCAAGGCCAATCTGACATGTGTGATGTTTCAAATGCAATAATTAAAGGACCAATTCCTGGAATCCATGCTAATCCTGGAGAACTGAGATTTGTCTTTTTTCCTATTTTCATGTATGCTAGAGAGGTATATACATAAATTGCAATCCAAAGAATTATAACAACAACAATCATACTCATGATTAGTGCAATTACTCCTGTTCCTAATGTTTCTTCTAAAGCCATTATTTTTTCACCCCCTTTCAACTCTTTTTTGTTTTCTTTTTTTAGAAATGAGCCTACTCGGATTTGAACCGAGGACCCCCGCCTCTCTTAGATTATTTCTCTGATTTTTTCAGTTTTTTCTGTGAGAGATACAATTCCAATGAATTGCAATCATATAAGAGCGGTGCTCTGGACCAGGCTGAGCTATAGGCTCATTGCATTGTTTTATACTAACTTAAACAAACGTTTGGAAATTTATAAGTCTTGTTGTTTTAGTGTTTTATAACCTTTTTTGTTACATGATCTTTGGATTTCTTTTTTTTATTTTGGTGTTTTTGATTTAAAATTTTCTTAATTGTTGTGTAAAAACTTTGTTTTTTATTATATTTGTTTTTACCCTCGGGATAAATTTTTTTACCTTACATTTTACCTACATTTTTTTATGTAAGTAAAAAGTTTTCCCTACATTTTTCTCGAGTATAATAACATTTATAATATATAAATATAATATAATATATATGAAAAAGAGTGTGGTGGCAACCTTAGTATTTTTATTGGTTTTATTTTCAATAAATTTAGTTGTTTCAGATTCAATTTCAGAAGATTTGCATTTGAATATTCAAACAACTTATTCAAATGGAACAATTTTTCCAGGAACATTTAGTTTTGTTTTTAATATTTCAACAAGTGCAGATTGTAATAATGTTATTTATTCTAATTCTACAAATTTAACAACTGACACAAGGGCCATAATTTCTTACTATCTTCCAAATGTTTCTTTGAACTATGATGAACAATATTATTTGTGTTATTACAGAGATGTTGATATTACTAATCCAAATTATACTTTGATTGATTCTTCGAAAATTGCAAGAACACCTTATTCTTTTACAGCTAAAAATGTTAATTTAAGTGGAGTTATTCCTGATACAAATTTTTATTTAATTGGTTACAACATGACTGCTACTTATTATTTTGGAAATGGGAGTTATCTTGTTGATGTTAATGATACTTTAAGTCAGTTGAGTTGTGCTGATGGACAAGTTGTAAAATGGAATGTTTCTTTAGGTAGGTGGACTTGTTCGGATGTTTCTGCTCCTGGTGTTGGAGACATTGATGCAGTAAATACGGATGGAATCTATTTGACTGGGGGTCAAACAAGTGGTACGGTTGATTTGGTGTTTAATGAAACTAAATTAAATCAAACAATTGATTCAAGAATTTCAATTTATAATATTTCTTTTTTTAATTGGGTTAGTAATATTATAAGTTCGATTGGAAACTGGAGCGCTGATAAATCGAGTTATTACAACATAACTGAGGTAAATGAGATTAATGTTTCTATTACAAACTACATAAACACTACAAATCAAACAATCTTGGATTATGTTGATGATAATTTTATGCCTTTGATTGGAGTAGGGAATTTAACTGTAAATAACACTGCTTATTTGGATGGATATGATAGCAGTTTTTTTATGCCTTTGAACCAGTCTGTTTATGGAGATTTTGATTTCAATGATGGGTGGTTGAATGGGGGGTTGAGCATAATTGGAGGAAATATTTATGCTCAATCAGGTTACTTTTACAATATAAGCAGTATAACTGTTCAAAATTTAGATATAAACGGTTCTTTAACTCCTTATTTCAACAATCAGTTTGATATTGGAAGTGAAGAATTAAGGTGGCAAGACTTGTATCTGGGAGGACAAGTAAATGCTGTAATTGCTAATTTTAGTGGGACTTTGTATGTTGCAGGAATCAACATTTCCCAACAAATATGGGAAAACAATGAATCTCTTGGAAATTATGTGGATTATGTTGGATTGAGATGGGATACAAATTACACAAATATGCAAAATCCTTGTTCTCCTAATTTTGTTGCAGGAATTTACGCAAATGGAACATTTATTTGTGGAAGTGTTTCTTCAGATATGGAAATTGATCCTAAGTGGAATGAAAATTATACTGCTTTCAATGAATCTTGGAGTTA
>CAYWFA010000010.1:0-16237 GCA_964457815.1 Candidatus Woesearchaeota archaeon | reverse complement strand
TTCTAACAGCTTTTTTCATATTCTATATTATACTTTATTGTATTTAAAGATATTATTAAACATTTTGTTGATTGAATTCCTTTAGATTGTTTTCAAAGAACCTTAAGACCCTTTAGATATTTCTATAATCAAGTTCGTTGTTTACAACAGCAACTGTTTGAGAAGCAAAATACATTTTATTTCCGACAGACACTGCTTTACAAGAGTCTTTCAATCTTTTAAGTTCTTTTTTAGGCAATCCTTCATGATCTCCTATTATAAACACACAATCTTTTGGAATTTCTGTTTTTCTTATATCTTCTCCATTTTTATCCAAGATGAATATTTCATTTCCTTGTTTCATTAATTCTTCAATTACTCCCAAGAAACTTTTCTTTTCAACAAAGCATCCTGGAAGAACTTCTGTTTTTTGTTTTTCCTTGTATTTGTATAAAATTTTTTTGATTATGTTGCCAACATCTTTTTTTGAAATTTCAGTTTCATCTTTAACTTGTATTTCTATATGTTTTGGAGGGTCAGGCATACCGTAAAAAACGAAATGAAATTTAGCATCTTTTCTGAAATCATGAGACAAAAAAATACCTTGTATGAAACTATGTATAGCAATGTCCATTCTTCCTGCCTTCATTAAATCTCCTCCACTTTCAGAATATTTTGAAAGAGCATTTCCAGATGTTGCAGCTGAACTTGAAAAGTACACAAATTGTCTCATTTCAACCTCTAATCTCCTGCATTACAAATTCAGGCTTGGCAAAAATTTCTTTACCTCTGAAAATCTTGTACATCCCTATGAATTTTTTATTGCAGAAACAACTTACAATCGAATCAACTCTCCATCCTTCATCAGAAATCAAATCTCTTTTATGTATCGGTTTTCCAGTTAAAATTTGTTTTAAATTATCATCTCTTATATTTAGTGCAGGATAAACTTTACTAACTATCTCACCAGGAATAATTATTTCTCTTAATAATTTGTCATTTCCCTTTTCGTACTCTTCAACAGCTTTTTCAAACTCATACATCTTAATTGAAGGATAATTTTTATTTTCTTCATTGAATATTCCTGCAGAGATTCTTCTTAATTCAAGCATATGCGCTCCAATTCCAAGTTCTGTTCCTAAATCATCAATTAATTTTCTTATGTAAGTTCCGCCTTCACATTTAACTTGAAACAAAATGTCTTTGCCATTTTTTTCCAGTAATTCAAATGAATATATTTCTCTTGGTCTGTTTTGTCTTTTAACTCTGGATTTAACTGGAGGCATTTGAATTATTTTACCTATAAATTTTTCTTGAATAACTTTTTTTATTATATCTATTTCTATGTCTTCATGAATTCTCATAACTCCTATATACTCTTTATCTTCTCCAAGAAAATATCCTGTTAGTTTACATGCTCTATTTAATGCAATTGGAAGCACTCCAGTTACTTTTGGATCTAAAGTACCAAAATGAGAAGTTTTTCTTGCCTTCAATCTCTTGCAAACAAATTCAGAGACACTGAAACTGGTGGGTCCAGAGGGTTTATCAATATTGATTATCCCAAATTCAAGTAGCTCTTTTGTTGACTTTTTTTGTTTTATTTCTTGAATATCCATAAAAAATCTAAAAATCACTTGTTTAAAAGATTAATCATATTTCACCTTTCAAGTAAGCCTTTCTTTTTTCTTCTGGAAACTTTTCAATAGAATATCTTAACATTGTTCTTGGCATTTCTTTGTATCTTTCTTTCAGAAAAATTTCCAAAACTTCAATATTCCTTTTTCCAACTTCCCTTAACATCCATCCTACAGCCTTATGTATTAAATCATGTTCATCTTTTAAAAGAATATCTGCAATAGCGAGAGTTTCTCCAAAAATTCTTTTTTTAATAAAAGAGTGTGTTGAAACAATGGCTATTCTTTTTTCCCATAAATTTTTAGACTTCGCAAGAAATCTTATTATTTCTGTTCCATCTATACTTGAGAAATCTCCAACAATGTTTGGAGCACTTAAATCCACTAAATCCCAATTGTTGATGTTGTTTGTATTTTTCAAATAAAAATCAAAAATTTGTCTTTTTTTTGTTGCGTCCTTTTTAGCTTTATTGTATTTATTTACAAGTATTATCAAAGCAATTAATCTGTGTTCATGTATTTTGCTATCCAACAACATCTGTAAATCATTAAACGATAAATCAATGTAATTTTTTGCAATTTTTCTTTGAATTGGGACCTTTATACCAAGAAAAATGTCTCCTTCCCCATATTCTCCTTTGCCTGTTTTAAAGAATCTTTGAAGAGTCTTGGCTTGTTCAGGGTTTTTAGCTTCCTCAATATCTTTTCTTAATTCATTCAGCATTTTCAATCATTCCTATAAAAAAATCTTTAGGTTTTTTCTGTTTATAATATCTGTAATAATTGGGTTTTAAATTTATTTTGTAAATCAATCTTTCTTTGATTATTTTTTTGTCTTCATTTGTTGCTTTCCAATCATTAACAAGATTTTCTTTGAATAAACTTAAATCAATTTCTTTATTACCAGAAAATCCTCTTTTACTCATTTCTTTTTTTATAATCAAAAATCTTTTATTTAAGTATTCAAGTTTATTTTTAAAGAACAATATATGTCCAGGACCTAATTTGTAATTTTCAGGAATCTTTTTCAAGTTTAATTCTGGATTTTTCTTGACATAGCCTAACAACATCAATGTTTCATTGTATTCAGCAATTAAATGTTGATCTGCCAAGAATTTTGGATCAATTATATTTATTCTTACCATGAATATCTAAAGAAAGGCTATTATAAATTACTTTTGAAGCGCTACTCTTACTGGTTTAACTGCTTTTTTAGGCTTTTCTGTTTGATGTTTTGCAGTTTTAGCTTGACTTTTTTGAAATTGTTGGTTTGCTTCTACACTTGCTTTTTCTTTTTCTGCAGTTTCTTTTTTATCATCAATTCCGTCTTTGTTTTTATCAGTGTCTTCTTTTTTCTCTTCAGGTTTTTGTAGGTTTTCTTTCATTTTTTGCATCATGCTTTTCTTGTTTTCCATACTTTCAATAGCAGATTTCTTTAATTTCTCTTCTCTTAATTTTTTGAATTTCAAGTTGTTTGGATAATTCACTAATTCAACAAGTATATTTTCTCCTTGTCTTTCAACTTTAACTTTTATTTTGTGAGGGTGTTTTCTTATTCCCTTTGCCCATAAAAATTCATTTAAATCCTTGCTTATTTTAACTTTATTTAAATCTCTGTTTTCAACTTTCATATGTTTAGCAATAAATTCTTTTATTGTTTTAACTGCTTTTGGAGTTTTTTTGTATCTTGGAACAGGCCTACTTTTTTCTCTTAATGGAATGACATATTCTCTTTCAATTCCGCTATTACTTGTTTTTGCTTTTTTTTCTGCCATTTTAATTTGATTTTATATCGTCTATAAGACTTTGATGTCTTACTTCTTTTAATTGATATCCCCATTCACTTTGAAACATGAATTTAACTGCTTCCATTTTCAAAGGGTCATCTGGATTATTGAGATATATTGCAACTTTATGTTGATCTTTTCTGTAATTTGCTTGTACAATGGCCTTTCCCTGTGGGCCTTCATAGATTATTGTTTCTTTGTAATCTTTATATCCTGGAGTATTTTCCATGAATTGTTTTTCTTTGAAAGAAGGTTTATTTATTCTTTTCCAATTATAGGAAGATAAATTTAAATCGCTGAAATCAGGTTTACCTTTTACAATAAATGTTTTGACTTCATTTCTTTCTAAACTTTCTGGAGTAGCCACTTCTTGTAAAAACTTGCCTTCTAAAGTTCTATTGCTATAAATAGGATGCCTTGCATATCTTGGATTTTCGTTTATCATTTTAACCTAAATGTGATTTTCTCCTTTTTCCTGGTTTAATATGAAGTTTTGTTCTTCTCCATGAACGTTTTCTGTTGGTCATTACTGAAGGATGCACTCTTTTTCCAGCGCCATATTTTTTAAGAACTGCCCAAACAGGTGCCCATTTAGTTTGACGTCCTTTTTTTGCAAGAATTCTTTTTTTATTTTTATTTTTTATAGGCATTTTAATTCACTCCTTCTAAAAATTTCTTTCCTTTATCTGTTAATATTCTTCCAGGTTTTTTACTTCTTACTCCTCTTACTGGTTTTTGAATCTCAGTGAAACCAGCTTTGTCTGCTTGTTGAAGAATTGTTCTAAGTATTTTACCTGAACCCTTTGCAAATCTTTCTGGTTTGAATCCTCTATTCTTTTTTGAACCATATTTTGTTCTTAATCTTTGAACTCCTATTGAACCTTTTTTGTAAATGTTTCTAAGAACAGATGCAGCTCTTTTATGCCAAAAATTTTCATCTTCTATTGGTCTTTCTTTAGCAGAACCAGATTTAACAAATTTAACCCATTCTGGCTCTTTAAATTCAGGAACTTTTTTTAAAGCTTCAGCTAATTTCAAGTTATATTCTTGAGCACTTATTTCGTATACAGGATTTTCCATTTTAATTATTGTTCTTGTTTATCAGGCTTGCCTTCGCTTAAATTTATACGAGCGAGACCAAATTTTATTGAGGTCAACGGCAATAGATTAACCCAAAGGGTTATTTACCTAAAAATTATGGTTGAAAAGGGTTTATAAATCATTCTATTTCTTTTTTTCAGTTAAATCTTCTCTCATATTCCTTCTCCATTTCTTAACAACAATTGTATATCCAATTATCCTTGAGGTATAATGATTTCCAAGACGCATTATTATTTCTTCATTTATTTTTTTCAATTCCTCTCTGTCTCTACAACAACTTTTCAAAACAGAAATCTTTACATTCTTGGTACTATCAAAGTGATGTTTTAAATTACATAAAAAATCCTCTGTAATTCCTTTTTTCCCAAGCTGTAATTGTCTTATTGTTGGCATTTTTATTCCTCTTTTTCTTTATTTTTAATATACTCTTCTATATCTTTTTTCTTTACTTTAATTAACTTTGGTTTTTTGTTTAATCCCCAAGTTCCACTTTTCATTGACTTTTCTTTGTAAACCTCTTTTCCTGTAAATAAATGGACTCCAACATCCGATTTGTTGTTTCTCCAATCTTGGCTTTTAGAAGCGCAAATTACCGCAGCTTCTTTTATTTCTTGTTTTGAAGGTTTGGGTTTTATTTTTTCAATAACACAAAAAGGACTTCCGGGATTTGCAGTGTGAAGAATTAGATTTGATTTCCCTTTATACAATTCAACTAATTTATCGTTGTTTTCAGAATTTTTACCTAAAAAAATTCTTGTTCCAGATTCCAGCATAAATTCTCGCGATTTCATAGATAAACCAAGAGTTATTTCTTTTTAGATTTTGTCTTCAGCCAATCATCGACTATTTTCAAGCATTTTTTTTGATTTTTCCAAGTAAGCATTTTTTCAGCTTCTTTAAATGAAACCCATTTATATCCATTATGTTCAATTGGATCTAATTTCAGTTTTCCGTTTCCTTTTTCAACTTGAGCAGCAAATAAATGATATGTTTGTCCAATTTTATCTGGCCTATCCCATAATTTTTTATGATAAAGATAAGCTCCTTTTTCCTTGAATTTTTTTAGTTTCAAAACTTTTCTTCCAGTTTCTTCACTAATTTCTCTTTTTGCAGCTTCCTTTTTTGTTTCAAATTTTTCAATTTTTCCCTTTGGAAATTCCCATCCTTTCCAGTGTTTTTTTCTTTTCAGAAGAATATATTCTATTTTTCCTTGAGAATCTATAGAATAAGTAACTCCAAATACAGCTTTTCTGAATTTTCCTTTTTTCAATTTATTTTCTTCATTTTTTATTTTCTTCATCTTTCACCTCTTCTTTTTCCTTAAGAATTCTTGAAAAAACCATTATACCTAAAACACATATAATTGTAACCCCTAAAGCAGTTATTAAAGCTCCGTGGAAAGGACTTTTTTCAGAAATATTGTTTACAAATTCAGTTATAACATCTTTCCAAACAAGAGCAATCAAAAAACCAAATGCAGCAAGTATAGCTGTATTCATTTCCTTTTTGAATTCTTTTTTAAAAGTCTTTACCCCTTTTTTTGCTTTTTCATGAATATTTTCTGCTCTTATCTTTTCCAACATTAATATTTCTTTTTTTGTTAATTTCTCTATCATTTTTTATTCTTTCCAGTGATTTAATGCTTTTTTTAATTCCTCGTGGGTTTTCGAATATTCTTTTAATGTTGTTTTTTTCATGAATGCATCGATTGCTTGTCTCATTGCTTTAGCTCCGGCAATGGTTCCGTCTGGATGTCCATGCACTCCCCCTCCTGCTTGTATAACAATATTATTTCCCATAGCTTTCAACATTTTATCCACTATTCCTGGATAAACTCCTCCTGAAGCAACACCTAAAACCGGTTTAATGTTGTACCATTTTTGTTGAAGATTATTTTTGGTTTGTTTTGTAAACTGGGTTTCAATTTCTTGTTGTATATGTGTTACTTCTTTCTTGCTTCCTGTCATTTTTCCATAGATTGTTCCAATGTGTAATGTATCAACACCTACCATCCTTGCTAGTTGAGCAATTACTTCCATAGACATTCCATGATTTGGATTTCTATCATACATTGCATGTCCTGCTCTATGTGCATGAATTGGAAGTTTTGTGAAATTTCTTGCAGTTTGTAATGCTCCCCAACCTAAAGTTAAAATATCCAACATAATGTAATTTCCCCCATTATCTTCAACAAACTTTATTCTTTTTTTCATTTCTTCAGATTCTGCGGTGCAATTAATTAAATAAACCTTTTTTTCTCCTGTCTTTTTTTCAGCTTCTTTGCATGCTTTAATTGTCAATAAAAATCTTTTTTTGAACCCATTGAAATTTTGAGAAGTGAGATTTTCATCATCTTTAACAACATCACATCCCCCAATCCAAGCTTCATATGCTACTTTTGCATGTTCTTTCTCATCAAGACCCACCTTAGGTTTTACAATTGTTCCTAAAAAAGGTCTTTTAGGAATTTTCATGTATTTTCTTAAACCTTGTATTCCATATTTTGGTCCCTTAAAACTTTTCAACATTTTTTCAGGAATTCTTAAATCTTCCCACATAAGTCCTTTCACGGTTTTCATTCCATAGATATTCCCTCCAACACTTGAAAGTATTTCAGGAACATTCCCAAGTTCAAACAATTCAATAGGATAAGCAATTCTCACTCTTTTTTCTTTTTCACTTATATAATATATTTTTGGAGATAGTTTTTTTGCAACTCTTTTATTCATTGTTCCTATATCTGTCCATGTTCCAATTGAACTTTCTCCAGCAACATCTTCAGAAACTTTTCTCAAACTTGTTCCTTTTATAGGAGTTATTTTATATTGGCAGAGAACATCTGTTTTTTTTGGTTTATATTTTAAATCTATAAATTTGTTTTGCATTATCTTTTTTTACCTCTTTTACACCAACAATATTATTGAAAGATTTTTGGTTTTTAAATTGTTCTTATCTCTTACTTTGAATTGTCCGCGAAGAATTCATAACCCCCAATAAGAGTTATTGTTGAAAGAAGATACCAGATTATAACATCATCTAAAGGAAAAACTTTACCAAACACAATAAACGTTTTAAGATATTCTCCAGGCCACCACCAACTTCCTATTTTCAAAGAAACAATTTCATAAACAAAAAACACCAAAGCAAAAAACAATGTTGGAAGAAGGGTTTTTTTCAAAAGCAATGGATTTTTGCTGAATATGATAATTGAAGGTATTATGAGTATTATAATCGCTGTTGTAAAATAATTCATCGCAATAAGTTCTGGATTGTAAATATATAGTCCAAATATAATTAAAGAGAATACAACAAAAAGAGCTATCAAATACTTGAATTTTTTTGAAATCTTTTTTGTTTCTCTATCAACAAAATATTCATAAAAAGATAAAACCCAAAATATATTCAAAAAAGCAAAAAGCATATTCTCTAAAGGTATTATTCCTAAAAGACGTGGAAGTGTTGATTGAACATCCCAAGTATTTGCAAGCCTGCTTGAAAGTTCAATAGCAAAAGCAAAAAGAACAGTAGATACAATTGAAAATATTAAAATTTTCTTTCTTGATTTTTTAAGCCATAAAAAGTTAACAATTGAAGGTGGAACTAAAACAATTATTATAGATAAAAGATAAACGGGTTCAAGAAAGTAAACAACTAAACATGCAATCAGAATATAAACAAATAAACCAATCAATCTTATTTTTTTTATGTTTTTCACCATTATTTTAGTATAAGAAATTCATCCTTCTTAAATTTTCATTTTCCACAATAAGTTAATTCATATCTTTTACTATGAAATGCTTTGCATTCCTTGCAATTAGAATGTCTTGGGCAAGTTAATTCAGGACATCTACATTTTGGGTTAAATGTTTCATCAATTTTTTCTTCTTCATCAGGGAAAGGGTAATCTTCACTTTCGTCTTCCATAAAATTTCTTTGGAGTTTTTACTTTTTAATAATTTCTCTTTAGAATAAGCCTTTCTTTTTTATAATCTGTATATTGAAATAATTTGATGCTGTTTCATTTGAATCCCCTTCACAATTTACAGTTACCACAAATGGTTGAATACATGGTTCAACATCTTTAGGAATATTTATACGTATTAATGCATAACCTTTTTCATCTTCGATTTGCCCAAATGGAATTTCTTTATAACCAGAGATTATATCTCCTTTTGGATTATCCCATCCTTGATTTATACAACAGGATATGCATTCGTTTAATTCAGGTTCAACATTGTATGTGCATCCCCTTTTATCATTATTCCAGGCATCAGGATTATTAGGTTCAAAACCAATTGGAATTCCAAAACTTTCTTGGCCATTTTCAGCTATTGAAGTCTTTTCTATTTCAGAATTTACAAGAATAATTAAGTTCTCATCTTGTTGTAATGAATTATCAATATCACTTAATACTTGTAAATTAATTGAATTTATATTTGAAGTGCTGCCAGAGAAAGTAATTTTGGTTATAACAAATACTAAAACTAGCAATATTGCGATGATTCCGCCAATAGTTATTATCTTCTTGGTTTTTGATTTCAATTTATTTCTCCTTTTTCATCACCCCTTTTTATTTCCTATTCATTTGAAGTATCATTAACAGCAAATCCTAGTTTATTTATCTTTTCTCATAATTCATCTGATTTTTTCCAGTCTTTATTTTTTTCTGGATTTTGATTTTTTTAAATTTTCTTTTCTTTTGCTTATCCAATAAGCAACATAAATAAGTACTCCTAATGCAATTCCAAGTATTATAAACCTCATTAAATCATCCATATAATTCCAATATCTTCCAGTTCCAGAGATGATAAACATCAAACTTCCAAACATTAAACCTCCAGAAATAGAATTTATACTTACAAATATTGCACACCCTGCAATAACTAAAACTCCAAATATCAAACTTATTATAAACATATTTTTAGAATAATCTTTATCTGCTTTTTCATACTCTTCTGAACATTGTTTGTAAATTTCACTGTTATAAACAGAATCATTTGAATAATCTATTTTTGAAAGTTCTTCATAATCACAATAATCCTCATAATCCGGAGAATCATAAATTAGTTTTGTTCCAAATATACAAAACATCAAAAATATTATTGCTATTGCAAGTCCCAAGATTATTTCCTTTATTTTCATATTTCTATCTCTCTTTTTAATAATTAAACTTGCTTATTTAACTTTCTTTATCAAGAATTGTTTATTTATTAATCTTATGAGAATAATCCTTTTTTGATGATAGACAAGTCAAAGGAACTTGTAGTTGTTTCACTCACATCTCCTTCACATTTAACTAATATTGTAAATGTTTGAGTACAAGGAGAAATTTCCAAAGGAACATCTACCTGAATAAGCGCATACCCTATCCCATCCTCAACATCTCTAAAGTCTACATTGGTTACTCCAGGATATATATCATCTAAAGGTCTTGTCCATCCATTTTTAGTACAAGCTTTATTCGAAGTAGTTGGAGCAAGACTAATCGAGTATTTACAACCGTTTCTATTTACTCCCCATACTTGAGGTTTATCAGGTGCAAATGCAAAAGGAACTCCAAAGTTTTCTGTTCCTTGTTTAACTGTAGCTGTACTTTCTCCACCAAGTCCAACAACTAATTTTTTACCTCCACTTCCAAACAAATTTTGAATCTCATCTTTCAATTGATCATCAATTGTATCTACATTATCTGTTGTGCTTGTAAATATGTTTCTTGTTAAAACCAATCCTAGAACCAACGCTGACATCAAAAGAACTATTGTTACAATTGTTCCTACGCTCATCTCCATGGCAGCTCTTTTTTCTGTTTTTTTGTTCACCATCTTTATAAAAATATAATTAAATAGAGTTTATAAATATATACAAATTAAACGCAATTAATATCACCGATACGATTATTGCGATTAAACTTAATATTTTTGAAATTTTTGCCATCTTTGTTTTTTGTTTCAAGCTTTTCATTAAACCCAATATTCCTAAAACCAAAGCGACAACAGGAATACCTAAACTCAACATAATTGTTGAAACTTGAGGATTCTTAAATATGCTCACAATTAAAGCAGAGAATGGAATAAATAATGCAAAAACTAAACCTAATATGCTCAAGATATACGCATTCACACTTCTTAAATCAGATTGTATCACCTTCATTTTATAATTATAATAATTTTTTTTATTTTATAAATCTTTTTGTATTTGCAGGAATATGGGGCTTCCGGGAGTCGAACCCGGCACACCATGATCTTCAGTCATGTGCTCTCCCGCTGAGCTAAAACCCCAATTTACATTAATATTCAACACTTTTAAATCTTTAGAACAAACAATTTACGTTTTATTTATGAAATCAATTCTACGCCTATTCCAGGATGATCGCTTACAAAAATAGGGTAAGCCGGCTCAAAATAATCTTTTGATTTTTTAAATGAACTGAACACGAAATCTTTGTCTCCATAATGATATTTTTTTCTATGCTCAGCTTTTATTTCTTTTTTTTGTCTTTTTGTATTGTCTTCAAGCAAACTTGTTATTTGTTTGTAATTTTTTGAATGTGAAGTGAAATTAAAATCTCCTGCAAGAACAACTTTTTTTCTTTCCTTGATTCTTTCTTTTATAAATAATAATAATTCTTGAAATTGTCTGTTTAAATTTTCTACGCTTTTTCCACCTTCTTTTCTGTACGTTGCAACAAGATGAGTGTTGATATAAACTTCTTTACCTTTATACCCCACAAGGAAACCTTTTTCAATTATTCTATCGACTATTTGTCTGTTGAATATTCTTCCTTGTTCTTTGAATTTATAGAATTCAAGTTTATCGAATTTTTTCTTTGAAATTATAGCTAATCCTCCCTTGGGTCCAAGTCTTCCTTCAATGTAATATTCAAAGTCTTTATTCAAGAGGTTATCAAATTTTTTCAATGTTGAATTCAAAACAATTTCCTGTAAAAAAACCAAGTCAAAATTTTTATAGGTTATATATTGTTTAACTTCGTTTATTCTTTGGTTTCTGTGCAATCCAAAATGATAAAGGTTTTGAGTGAATACTTTCATTTTATCCTCCTTTTAATATTAAATATATCCATAAGTTTGTATTTAACCTTTTTGTAAATTAAAATTAAATATATTCCAGTTAAATAAAAAAGTGTAAGTCAGGAATAGGCCAGATTCTGTATTTCCTCGTCTTTGCAGGCGAACGGAAATTGTTAACATTCCACTATGCGGCTTTGCCTTGCACCAGTTGAGATGTTCGTTCCATCGTAACTTAATACGCTCGTCTCTATATCAGAGCTTTGCCTCGCGACAATCGGAATTTCTCCGACAACTTTTTCTTAACTAATTGTTAAGGGTGTCCGGACCTTCCTCAGAATTCAATATCGTTATATTATCGACATTTGCTCATCTAAGAGCTGAACCCCGGAGTTAACTACCCGACTTACAGAAATACATGATTAGAAGGGTTTTTAAGTTTTACCTTCTTATACAAAATATGGCAAAAAAGAGGAATAAAAAGGTTGTAGAAAAACAAAAAAACAAAAAACAAAAAGATAAAGGTGTTTGGTTTATTCCTGCAGGGGCTTTATTAGGAATGGGTTTTGGGATTTTTATCCACAATTTTGCTGCAGGTCTTTTTTTCGGTTTAGGCTTGGGTTTTTTAGTTTTTGCAATTATAAATCTTTTGAAAAAGAAAAATTAATATGAAAAAAAACAAGTTTAATTTTTGGATTCTTCTTGTTTGTTTACTTGTAGTGTTTTTATTTGTTGGAGGAATTGGAGGTATTTTCACTTCAAATAATACAAACACCGAATGGTACGATTCAATTAAACCTTCTATAACCCCTCCAAGCATTGTTTTTCCAATTGTTTGGAATATCTTGTTTTTATTGATTTCATTTTCACTTTACTTTGCATGGACAAGCTCGAGAAATAAAAAACAAAAAACACAAGTTGCTCTTTTGTTTGGAATTAATTTCATATTAAACATACTCTGGAGTGTTTTGTTTTTTGAATTGAAACTTCTTCAATTAGCATTTATAGAGGTGATAATATTCTGGTTTTCAATATTGGCTTTAGTTTTATTTACAAGAAAAATAAACAAAGCCTCTTCTTGGTTGCTTGTCCCTTATTTGATTTGGGTTGCATTTGCATCTGTACTTACATATCTTGCTGCATTTGCATGATAAAAATATAAAAGTAATATATTTCTTACATAAAACGAAAGATTTAAATAGTATATGTAATATATTTCTTACATGAAAAACAAACAAGATAAAACTAGAAAAAGAAATTTAATTTGGAGATATAGCTTCGCTACACTCTTAATTATATCCGGAATTGTTCTTTCTTATTTTAATATAGGAAATGAATTTTTAGGTTTTCCATCCGTTAGCTTATGGTTAATTTATGTAGGTTTTATTATGTTAGCAGTTATATCTTTACAAATATTATCTAAAAAGAAAAGAATTGTTGATGAAAGAATGGAATTTATTGCAGCTAAAGCATCAAGAATAACGTTCATAGGAATAATCCTTTTCGCATTCATAATAATGATTATAGATGGGATTAAACCAGTAGAATTTGTATATTCTTATTTTATGAGTTATTTCATATGTGGAATTGTTCTTTTATATGCAATATCCTATAAGATTTTACTTAGGTTCAACTAAGATGAAAACTAAAATAGCATTTTACAGAAAAAAATTAAATATGACTCAGGAAGAGCTCGCAGAATTGGTTGGAGTTACAAGGCAAACAATTCTTGTCCTAGAACAAGGAAAATATAATCCTTCTTTGCTTCTTGCACACAAAATAACTAACGCCCTCAAACAAAAAAAGATTGAGGATGTTTTTAAGATTTAAATTTTAAAAAATAAAAAAATAAATTATTTTTGGCTTTAGGTAGCAAAATTAGAATCTTCTTCTATTTCCGCCACTATTTCCGCCGAAGTCTCTTCTAGGTCCTCTTGAATCTCTTCTTCCACCGCCATTCCCAAAATCTCTTCTAGGTCTTCTTGGTGCATCAGGATCTAATGGTTTTGCTTCGTTAACTTTCAAAGCTCTGCCTTCAACTTCTTTGTCATTCATTTCTTCGATTGCTTTTTTAGCATCATCGTCGTTTTTGAATGTAACAAATCCGAATCCTTTAGATCTTCCAGAAAATTTGTCTTTTATAACTGAGATTTCTTCAATCTCACCATAAGTTTCAAATGCTTTCCTTAATCCTTCGTCATCTATGCTAAAAGGCAGGTTTCCTACGTATACTTTCATGTTTCTTGTATCCTCCTTACACTACTATCTAACTTAGAATCAGCCGAACCCGCGAAATCAACATCGAATCACTAAATCCACTTCATTCTATGTCCAAAATAAATACAAATAATTGGTTTTTAAACCTTTGGAGAAGAAAAATATTTCAGAAAATAATTTAAATAAATGATACTTTGAAAAATTATGGATAATAAATATAAATCAAATGTCCACATAGTTTATGAAAATTTTTATGATTCAAATAGGAAAAATAAAAATTCTGAAGAAGATTTTTATACAGATTTAAATTCTTCATTAAAACAAGCTCAAAAATTAGATGAACAAGAAAAACGCCATAGAGAGCAGGCAGATAAAGAATTCCAAATATTAAACTTAAAGATAGACAGAGAGGAACGTAACAAAGAAATTTCTGATTTTTGCTCCAGAGAAACACAAAAGAAAATGGATAGTTTGAGGAATTTATGTAAAAGAAAACAAGACGATGATTTCTACGACGACTAATCTTTGGATTTAATAACCTCTTCAAGAATCCTTCTTTTTAAGTATTATACAAATGTAAAATATATTCAGAAAATCAACAAAAAAATAAGTAACAGAAAATCTCGAAATGTTCAGACATACAAATGAAGCTATTAGTAGCTCTATGCTGAAATTCTCGCCGAAGCTTGAATCTTACACAAGAGCTCTATCAACGCAATCTTCTTTTGCGGCTTTAATTGTCTCGTTTTGCGAATGGCTTCGAGCTTAGATGCATTCAGCTCTTATCCATGTAGTGCGTAGCTATGCAGCCTGCCATATAACAACTGCTCACCAGAGGCACCCAACCTCCGTTCCTCTCGTACTAGAAGATTGTTCCACTCAGACAATAACACACCTAGTAGATATTATACAAACTGTCTCGCGTACCTGATTCCATTCTTTCGATATGGGGTGGACTATACCATCATCCTTCTCTGTTTAAAGAGTTAGGCGATCGGCGTATTAATTTTGCACTTTGTAATTGGCAAAATTTCTGAATTTTTCACATGAATGCTTAGGTTCTATTTTCATGCGCCATTAATTTTTAAATTAATGGACTCAAAGTCTCTACGGGGATAAAGATTTTCTTACAACCTCATAAGTCATTGTCCTTTTCTTTGAATAATTAAGTTCTTTGAATTTATCAACTAACTTACATATACTCAAAAGTTCTTCTTTGGACTTCATATTCTCAATTTTATCTAGGATTTCAATTCCTATTTCAACTTGTTTTTTCTTTAATTTCACATATGGTTGTAGAAGTTTTAATATTTTGTAAACTTCTTTTGGTTCAACAATTGTGTAATCACTTATTCCGGTTTTTCTGTGACGAATATATCCTGCTACAAATGTTTCTTTCAACCATTCTAAAATCTCTTTGTTTTTTGTATCCTGATAAAAAGCAATTGAGCTTCTTATCTGAAATTTTAGTTTATAACTTGGTCTTGAAACTATTTGGAAGAATATGCTTCCATCACCGTCTAAAAAACCTGCAATATAAGCAATTGTTGTTGGTTCCATAAATCTCATCTTCCCTCGGTATTACCATTTCTTTTCTGTTAATAATCCTTTGTTTTAATCAAACAGTGAATTCAAAAAAGGTTTAGGTTTCACCGATATGAGCCGATTTTATTCTTCATTGGATTACTCCAATGCAACGCCACGATTTTCGACGTTCTTAACCCAGCTAACGATCCCTTTTAATGCGTGAACTCCGACACCCTTGCACGCTGCTGCACGCGCAGGATAGGGAGAGCCGACAGCGAAATACCAAACCGCCCCGTCAATTCGGACTATTGGGGGCGACCAGCTTATTATCCTTGGGGTAACTTTTCTATCAGACACGGCTCCTATTAAAAAAGCACGTGGGTTCACTAGGCCCGAGTTTCCTCTCTGCATTTCTTGCTGTTCAAAATACAGTTAGACAAGCTTTTGCCCTCGCACTCATCCCTAGATTTCCAAGCTAGGTGAGCTTGTCTTTGGGTCCTATCGATATCTTTTCGACAGGGCACCGCCCCAGTCAAACTGCCCGCCTGCTGCTGTCCTCTAAAGAGTAAGCAAGGTTAATCAGAGTGGGTAGTATTACAAGATCGCTCCATTGCCACCGAAATGACAACTTCGACGCTCCTACCTATGCTATGCATTCCAATTAAACTTACAACAACAAGTTGCAGTAAAGTTCCACAAGGTCTTCACTTCCCACTAGGCGTCCCTGGTCTGTGCACCAGGCAATATTTTCAGAGGGCTCCAATTTGGGACAGCGACAACCTCGTTAAACCATTCATGCACGTCGCCATTCAGACGACAAGGCATTACGCTACCTTAAGAGGGTCATAGTTACCCCCGCCGTTTGATGGACCTTAGCTCCCTTGAAAAGGAGTTTTAGACACCACCACTGGGCAGGTCTCACCACGTATACAAGTCCTTTCGGATTAGCACGTGGCTACGTTTT
>CAYWFA010000009.1:0-16602 GCA_964457815.1 Candidatus Woesearchaeota archaeon | reverse complement strand
TACTGATACTTGTATTGTATTAGATAATAACAGACTCGTTGATATCGCAGGTCAATTACCAATTGAGCAAGCATTTGCAGTTGCAAATGAACTTGTATCTACTATGATTAAGGGTATTGTTGAAACAATTACATTACCTTCATTGATCAACTTGGATTATGCTGATGTTTCAGCAATTATGAAGAATGGTGGAGTATCAGTTATTGGTATTGGTGAAAGCGACTCTCAGGACAAAGTTAATGAAGCAGTTAGGCAAGCCCTTACTCATCCTCTACTTGATGTGGATTACAGAGGTGCTAGCGGAGCATTGATTCATGTGACTTGTGGACCTGATTTGAAATTAGAAGAGTTTGATCTTATCGGTAGAACAGTTTCAGAAAACTTAGGCCCAGAAGCTCAAGTTATTATTGGTGCGAGAATTAGTAAAGATTTCGCAGGAAGAGTTAGAGTTATTACAATAATGACTGGAGTCAAGTCTCCTTACGTGCTTGGAAAGGATATTGATGATCATTATTCTTCATCACCTTCCAGAGAAGTTAGTGACTTGGGTATAGAGGTTTGGAGATAAACTTCAATTAATTTTAATTTATTTTTTTAATTTATTTTTTGGGGAGGTTATCCTCCCCGAAGAGATTTTTTTGAATGTTTTATAACGATGAATGATTTAATTCGTTAATAAAGAAATTCAACATAAATTTTTATGCACTTAATTTCTGTTCTTCTTTCATATTCTTATTTCCGTATTCATTGAAATATAATATATTGTCAAGTCCGATATATCTTTTTTCTTTCGGTTTTTCATATGCGTATCCTATTGGAAACATTGCTTCAACTTGTATTTCATCGGGTATATCCAAGGCATCTTTTACTTGTTGATCTATGAAATGTCCCACCCAACAAGTTGCTAGTTTGGATTCTGTTAGTTTTAAAAGAAAATTTTGTATTGCTGCTCCTGCTTGCTGCTTGAGGTAATTTTTTCCTCTGTCTCCATAAGCTATTTCTGTTCTTCCTGGAATTGTACATACTACAACAACATATTTTGTATCTGCTATGAAATCTTGTTGTGCTGCATCTGCTAGTTTTTGTATCTTATCTTTATCGTCTACAAGAATAAATTTCAAAGAAAAATTATTTCCTGCCATTGGAGCATATCTCATGCTGTCAATACATTCAATTATTTCTCTCCAATCGGGTTTGGTGGATTTGAATTTTTTTATGCTTCTTCTTGCTTTTATTAATCTTTCAACACCCATGATTAAATTAAGGATAAGGACTTTAAAAATTATTCTTATTTGATTTTACTTTTATTGAAAGCTAATTTCTCCTCCGCCAAGAACTTTGTTTTTTTGATAAAGAACTATGGCTTGTCCTTCACTTACCCCTGTGATAGCTTGATTTAAAGTTATTTGAAATTGTTTTGTTTTTTTGTTGTAATTCAGTGTGCTTGGAATTAATTCCCCTACATGTCGTATTCTTGAAAAAACTTTTGTTGGTTTATTTTGAAAAGTTTCTTTTTTATCTGAGATTAAATGTAAATCTTTTATTGTTATTTCTTTTCTGAAGTTTAAAGGGTGATTTTCTGGGGCTGCAATTATTGTGTTTGTTTTTGCATTTTTTTTAGCTACGTACCATTTAGAGGGTTTATGTTTATCTCCTCTGTCTAAATCAAATCCGTATCTTGGTCCTAAGCGTTGTCCTATGGTGTAATAATAAATTCCATCGTGTTCCCCAATAATCTTGTTTTCTGGATCCAGAATTTTTCCTTTTTTTGGTTTTATTTTTTTTTGTAAGAATTTTTTAAGGTTTACTTTTCCTACAAAACAAATTCCCACAGTTCCTTTTTTGTTGTAATTTGGGAGATTGTTGTTTTTTGCAATTTCTCTTATTTGTTGTTTGGTGTATTCTCCTATTGGAAATAAACAATGAGATAATTCATTTTGAGTTATTTTGTAGAGAAAATAAGATTGATCTTTTGATTCATCTTTTCCTCGTAATAAATCATAGGTTCCTAATTTATTTTTTCTTACTCTTGCATAATGTCCTGTTGCTATGAAGTTTATTTTCCTTTTTTCAGCTTCTTTTAAAAGAAGCGGAAACTTTATTTTTTGATTGCAATCAATGTCTGGATTTGGAGTTATCCCTTTTTTGTATTTTTCAAACATTTTGTTGATAACATCTTTTTTGTATTGTTTTTCAAAGTCCAAGGTAATTAAGGGGATATCTAATTGAGAAGCAACTTTTAGTGCCATTTTTCTTTCTGTTCTCCAAGCACATACTCCAGTTAAAGGGTCTTTGGTATCAGACCAGTTTTTCATGAATGCTCCTATAACTTCGTATCCTTGTTTTTTTAAGAGAAGTGCCGCAATACTTGAATCAACTCCTCCTGACATCGCCAATAATACTTTTGTTTTTTGATTTATTGTTTTTTCTTTCATAAAAGAATTAGTAATTGGGTGTTTAAAAATAAAGCGACCCGGGCAGGACTCGAACCTGCGACTTCACGGTTAACAGCCGTGCGCTCTAACCAACTGAGCTACCAGGTCAATTTATGAAAAACTTAACTTTAAACCTTATTTAAAATTATTGTTTCTTGCTTTTTTTCGAGGTTTTTTCTTGTTTTAATCCTAAATCAATTATTGGTTGTAGTTTGTGTTTTTCCAAATATGCATAAACATTAGCATGTTTAGAACCTTTTATTAAAAGTTTACAAGCTTCTTCTGCATTTTTTACGCATTCTGCTTCTCCGATTATTCCTAATTTGTTTCCGGAAAGTTCAATGTAACAATTGCTTATATTTGAAATTGTTTTAAGTGCTTTACCATCTTTTCCAATTATTCTTCCCCTCACTCTTTCAAAGTTTTTTTGATTGGTGTGTTCTTTTATGTTTAATTTTTCAAACAAAAATTCTTCTTTTTTTATGGACAATGCATCTGAGAATGGAAATCCAAAATCAAGTGCTTCAATTACTTTTTCTGCAATATATTCTTGTTCAGGTTCACCAGATATTGAAATTTCTTTTCCATTTACAGTTATTTTGACATTTAATTGTTTTTCAAGATTTGTTTTGTTTTTTATTATTCTTATTGGTTTTTCAGATAATATTTTTTTCATATAATTTAAATTAAACCAGGTTATTTATAGTTTTTCAACAGTAGTTTTTACAACATCCCTCATATGTTTCCCAGATTTCATAGTAATCTCCTGTATCAATAAGTGTAGGATTTTCCGAGATTTTAACATAAGTTCTATCATAAACCAAAGGATTTACTGGAGTTACAACGTCATAGATTGTCATACATATCCCGTCTTCTGCACTTTCAGGGAATTTTATGAACATTCCTGGAAGTATTACGGAGGGAGTTTTTGGTAAGTTTTCACTGTCAAAGAGCATACGCCCTGTTGGAGAAGGCCAATAAGAATAAACATATCCTGTGTTGATAACTGTTTCAAGATAACATATTCCTTCTGCAGTGCAACTATCTTCAGGGAATCCATAAAGCTCTGTGCAATTTCCACAACTTTCACCACATCCATTAGGAACCGGCCCACATTCTCTTCCTTCAGCTGCACAATTTGGAGTACAGATTTCACACATACCTAATGCGTTGCAATTATATTCTTCTCCGTATAATAAAGTGCAATTTCCACAAGAATCTCCACAACCGTTAAGAGGGGTTCCACATTCTTTTCCGGTGCAGTCTGGAGTACATTCTTCACATTGTCCTAAAACGTTACATATATAGTTTGGTCCGAGAATATCGCATGAACCGCAACTTCCTCCACAACCATTGTCTCCACAATTCTTTCCAGTACAATCAGGTGTACAATCAATTTGGCAGGTTCCTTCAAATCCATGATATCCTTCTGGACAGCACACGCCATTGCTGCAACTCTCTCCTATGTTGCCACAGGTACCACAATTTTCACATCCATTTTCTGAAGGCCCGCATTGAATAAGTCCATATTCTCCATCACAGTCTGCTTGTTCTTGCCCATAACATGTTCCACCTAATCCATCATCGCAAGTTTGTCCTACACAAGTTGTTAATGCACACGAACAATCTGATTCAACTCCTCCTGTATCTGCTTGACATTGTCCATTAACACAATAAGGAGTTGCTCCAGAGCAAGTTCCACAACTTCCCTCACATCCATCATCCCCGCAAGCTTTTCCAGTACAATCTGGGGTACATCCCGGATCAACATATCCTCCGCCTCCACCGGTTCCACCAGAGGTATAATCGTAATAAGTGTCTGCAACTTCTCCCATTGTTGACTTTCCTGATTCAGTTAAAAATAAAGGATAAACAGCTATAGAAAGGATATCTCCATAATAATCTACTACAAAGGTTTGAGTTTCAAGTTCATCTAAATCAATATCTTTTTTTTCAAACACGTGGGTTTCTTCTCCATCAAAAATGGAAAAAACAATTCCTTCTAATTCTCCTTCTCCAGGATTTCTTTTAACTTTTACAACTGTACCTTGGGAATTTTGTGTTACAGAAACTATTTCCAAATCAATCGTGAATTTTCCTAATGTTATGAGTTCAGAATTTTTTTGAATCATGTTTTTCAAAACTCCCCAAACTATTCCAACCGCAACAATCACTAAAAGAATAAGTATAACTGTTACTATAACAGTAGATAAACCTCTTTTATCCTCTCTTTTCATATTTTTAAAAGTATAATAAGGTTAATAAATATTAGGTTTAGAATTCTTTTTCTTGATTTTTTAAATATCCGTTTCTTTTCAACCATTCAATTTGGTTTGAAGGGTATTTGAAAATGACATCGCCTTTTGTTTTATCTAATTCCCAGGGTTCAATTAAAACAATATCTCCTGGTCTTAACCATAATTTTCTTTTTAATCTTCCCGGGACTCTTGAATTACGTGTTTTTCCATCCAAACAATTAACTTTCATTTTGTTGCCTCCAAGTCTTTCTTCAATAACTCCTATTACTTCTTCTCCTCTTGGTATTTTAGCCCTTGCAATCTTTAATTCTCCGTTTTCGTTTTCTTGAGAATTTTCAGCAGGGGTTTCATCTAGAAATTCTTTGGTTTCTTGTTTTAATTCTTCTGTCATATTTTAAGGAAATTAAGGTGTTTTATAAATATATAGTTTGGATTTTGTAAATATTTATAATTTAGTTTATTTTATTTGTTTAATGGAAATAAATGAAAATTCTCTTGAAAATAAATCAAGGAAATTTGTGGAATCAAGAATTAAAGAGGATCCAGAAAATCAAGGTTTTAATCCTAGAGAAATTGAAAATTTTTATGAATGTGCTAAAGAAGTTGATTATCTTTTGAAAAATAAATATCTTGTTGAAAAGCAACCTGCTCCTGGACAAGAAATTACTGTTGAGTCCGTTCGTTATATCTTAACTCATGCAGGGCGTTTGTGGGCATCAAATTAATTTAAATTAAAACTAAAGCGAAAGGTATTCCTGCAATCTTTCCTACACTTTCTTTTGTGATTATTCCAGCTTCAATTGCTGTTTTAACAGATTTTTCTCCTACGATGTTGAAGGTAGAATCTTCAAGTTTCATGTCTTTTATTATTTCCCTAGCTTCATCTTCTGAACATTCTTTGCCCTTAAAGAAATTTTCCTTGACATCCAGTTGAAATTTTCCTTGTTCAAATTTATTTCCAATTAGTTCTTTATCACAAATGGCTACAATGTCTCTATATGATTTTATAACATTAACAAACATTTCAAGATACCTCCGGTTTCTGGATATTTACTTGTTTTTAATATTAAGTTCAGTAACCTTTCTTAGCTTCACCTGCTTTTATTGCCTTTTCTGCATTTTCTGCAGACAACATAGCACAAACTGTAATTCCTGTTTCAGGACATTTACCTTTTGCAATGAATCCACCTCTAGCAGTTTTGGAAATAACTGGGTTTTGGATGTCCACTTTCTTTTTTGCTTTAACACTATATCCTTGTATCGCCATTTTTTTACCTCCCTTGTCGATTTAATTGAGATAGGTTTTTCAGGAAAATTTCTTTTATAAACATTTAGATTGTGGTATTTTTTGGATATTTTGATTCAAGAATTATATTTTGTCTCTTATTGGGTGTTTTGCACCACATGCCAAGCAATGTATGAAACTTAATCGGTTTTCTTTTTTTAACTCGGTGTCTGGTTTTCCACATTCTTTGCAAATTACAAACTCTTTTACGTATTGGTCAATTTTTGCATTTATTTTTGCACTAGGTATTTTGTTGTTGAGAATTAATCTGTCTCCTTCTAATTGTCCGGATGTTGCAAGTTCTTTTAAAATGAATTTTTGAAAATGTTCTGGAGTTCTTCTTATATGTGAAGCAATTGCAACAAAATTAGTAAGAATTGTTTTCTTTCCTTCTATATGCCCTTCTATAGCGGGGATTTCAAATCTATCTGATTTCCCTTGAACTACTTTTACTTGGTTGTATGCTTCATCAAGAAGTTTTTCATAGTCTGTCATTAAATAATCTTGAGAATGTATTTTATAAGGTTTTGTATTTCTTTATCCTAAATATCTTACTTTTCCAGGGCGAGGTTCAAAGATAATTCCTTCTTCTAAGAATTTTTTTATTTCTTGATTTATTATATCTGGAGAAATGTCTTTTAAATTTAGAATTATTTGTTCCTTTTCAATTCCTCCGCTTTCTTCAGCATCTTTTATTAAATTAATTATGCTATCTTTTATCGCAATTATCTTGCTTTTTTCAATAGCGGGTTCTTTTTTCAAAGAATCTTTACTTTTTTCAAGTTCAAGTTTTCTTATTAAAAGATATTTTGTGTTTTGTTCTTTTATTATTTCAGGTTGAATGTAAGTTTCGTTGTTCCAATGCCTTAATGTTCCTATCACTAAAACTGTGAGTCCTTGAACTATTTCTTTGAATTTTGCTATGTCATCTCCAAAAACTTTCAAACTTATTTGTCCAGAACCATCATCTAATTTAAAGAAAATATATTTTCTTTCTCCGTCACTTTCATATTTATCTACTATGTTACCAATTATGTTTACTCTTACTATTTTTTTGTTGCCAAGCTCTAAAAAGGAAAATCTTTCATTATCTATGACTGGTTTTCCTAATAAAACATCTCCTATTCTTAATTTATATGCAATATTTCTTTTGAATTGTTGATCTTCTGCCATCTTTTGATATCTCCTAAAAATTTTATGTGTTTATAAGGTTTTATGAATTAGAAAACCCCAATGTACCCTTTTTTAGGTCTGTAAATTTCGTTGTCTTTTATCAATCTATTGATTATATCTTCTAATTCATCTTTTTCCATTGCTCCTTGTAATTCTTTTTCAAGTTCTTCATAAGGAATCATCTTACCCATTTTACTTTCAAGTGCAGTTATAGTTTCTTTTACCAGAAATATTCTGCTTCTTTGAGAAGAAGAGAATTTTCCAGATATTTTATCTATATCAAAAGTTTTTGATTCATAATCATATCCTACTTGCATTAAATAATACTTCATTAACTCAATTGCTTGTTTTGCATCTTCTTTTGAAACTTCTTCACTTAATCTTAATCTTGCTGAAGCTTCAGACATTCTTACTAATGCTTGTAATTGTCTTGCTGAAATTGGAATAGGACGCATTGCAGTTTCAGACATAACTGGTTTGTTTCTTAATTCAACATAAAATTTCTTAAGTTCATCTACTGCATCTGAACTTAATACTGGATTAACTTTCTGCTTTGCGTATGCTACATATTTTCTCAATAAACTTGAATCAATTAAAACTTCTTTTGTGTCTTGTTGATGTTCTCTTAAAACATGAGCTGCAATTCTTTCGTCTTTGGCTTTATCGGGTAAATCTCTTAAAGTAAAAATAATATCAAATCTGTTTATAAGAGTCGGAGGTAAATCTATTTGTTGAGGTATGGGCATGAAAGGGTCAAATCTTCCAAATTTAGGATTTGCTGCAGCAAGAACAGAAGTTTGCGCTTTCAATGAAGCTTGAACATTTGCTTTTGAAATAGTCACAGTTTGCTGCTCCATCGCTTCGTGCATGGCACTTCTATCTTGAGGGTCCATTTTTTCTAATTCATCGATACAAACAAGTCCTTTGTTTGCTAATACCATTGCTCCTGCTTCTAAACTCCATCCTTTCAAGTATTCATCTCTTACAACTGTTGCAGTTAGTCCTGCTCCTGATGCCGATTTACCTACAACATATCTTCCTTTTGGAGAAATGTTGGACATGAAAACCAAGGTTACACTTTTAGCTACTCCTGGATCTCCTATTAAAAGAATATGTATATCTCCTCTTGATTTTGAACCATCAGACATCTTTTTTTGAACCCCTCCGAAAAGTTGGAGAATAAGAGCTTTTTTTATTTCTTCATAACCCCAAACACTTGGAACAATGCTTTTAGCCAAATTTTCAAATATTTTTGGGTCTTCAGAAAGTTCATGAATTTGTCTTTCATCTTCATCATTTATATCTAATTCTTCAAAGGTTTCTTCCATAGGGATTATGTTGTTTGCTTCAACTGCAAGTTCAAACCTTGTTGAAAGTCCTCCTGTTGAAAGGGGAACAGGAACTTCCTTTAGAATTCCGATTACTTTCACTTTTGCTCCGGGAGTTGTTTTATCTTCCATTTTTGGTTCAACTAAATCTTCTTTCACAAAAACGTTCATTCTTTTTGGCTGTTCTCCTCCGGAAAGAGATTCGGGTGATTCTTCAATTACAAGTCTTTGAGTGTCTACCATATCTTTTGAAATTAATCTGAAACCTCCTCTTCTTCCACAAGAACATCTTGTGGGTTCTCTGAATTTTTTTTCTATTTGTAAAACAGAAATAACTGTTCCGCAACTTGGACATTCAAATTTTGCATTTACAACTTGAGGACGTACGTCTGAAGCCTGCCTTATTATTCCTTCAAGAATTACCAATTCGTTTAAGTGTTTTGAACGAATATTTCTTATTTTTATTTGATGAGCTTCAGATAAATTTCTTAAACGTACACGTGCATTTTTAACTAATCCTAATTCTTCTACCGCTAGTTCTATTACGCTCAAGGTTTCTTCAGGATTAATAATTATTTCATCAGAAAGACGAGTTGAGAATTCTGTTAGTTTCATGAAATCCAAGAAAACGACATTTGTTTTCTTACGTATGGATTCTCCTAAGTCTTCTTTATTGGAGTTAAAGAAATTCTTTGCCTCTATTATTAATTCTTCGGATTTTGGTTTCTTTTTTTGTTCTGTTTCAAAATTTTCTCTTGAAGAATCCTCTTCCGGATAGTTCTCTTCTTCCATTAATTTTACATAGAATTGGGTTTTTTATAAATTTGTATGTACTTTAAAGTGTATTCTTTATTTGTAGTTTTTAAGTGCAGTTTTTACATTCTTTAAAAGCTGGTCCATACTATCTTCCAACTGCTGTTTGTTTTTTGTACCTGTACATACTAATTTTCCATTTGAGAAAAGAAGGAATGTTGCTGTTGGTTCAATTAATTTGTATACTAAACCAGGAAATTGCTCTGGTTCATATTCTGTGTTTTCCATTTCCAAAGCAAGGAAATTAAGGTTTAATTTCAATTCAATGCTTCCAGATGCAACTATATTTTGAACAGTTATTTTTGGTTTCCCTGTGATATTAACGCTTATTTTTTTAAGTTGTTTTATTACAGCTTCAATAACTTGTCTTACTTGAGCTAAAGATTTTGTACCTGTGCAAACAAGGTTTCCTGAGGAAAAAACTAAAACTGCCGATTTTGGTTCTTTTACTCTTAAAACCAAACCAGGGAATGTTTCAGGATTATATTCTGTGTTTGGCTGTGTTCTTGCCAATTTTGTTAATGGAACTGGCTTTCCTAAAGAAGCAGTTGCTACAATGTTTTGTATTTTGTAGTTGCTTTGTCCTTGTGCCATTTTAACGATTTATAAAGAGAAAATAGGTTTATAAAGGTTTTTAAAGGGTTCGTCGAGACTTATTTATTTTTTTTGAAGTTTTTCTCTATATAATCAATTAACTCGCTTCCTTTTATTTGAATGCTTGAAGGGCCGATCCTTATGTAAAATTCTTCTTCATTTGTTGGAGAGCGTATAAATACGGGAGTATTACTTTTTTCACAATCTATTGTCAAGATTGTTTTGTTGTCTATTTCATTGAATCTGAAATTCATTAAATTAAAGAATTTTTTCCCTATTTTGGTTTTTAGGATGTTTGTGAGATGAAGGGCATAATTATCTTTGCTTTCAAATTTGTCTTTTTCTATTCCGATTATTTCTCCAGAATCATTAATTCCTATTAAAAGTGTTCCTCCCTTGGAATTCATAAATGCAACAAGAGTTTTCAATACAGAATATTCAATTTTTCTATCTATCTCATTTGTATGGAGATTTGTTCTGAATGTTGATTTAAATTCCATCTTTTCATTTTCACCCTTTTTTATTGTTTTGAAAATTTCTTCTTTTAGTTTTTCTTGTTTCTGAAATAATAAAGGATTTTTTTCAGTTATTTTATTAACAATTTTTCCTAATATTCTATAATGATATTTCATGTAAAGATATCCTATTAAAGAGGAAATTAATGCACCTAGCACTACAAAAGTCATTGTTTGCATTGAATAAGCATAAATGTCCCTTGAGAGAGGTTGATTTAAAAGTAGTTTCAAGTAATATTTTACAAGTTCAATTCCTAATCCAAATGCAACTGCAAAATTAAAAGAAAACATTATTATTAAAAAATAATTCTTTTTTATTTGACTACTTGAATATAAAATTGAAAGTATCATAAATCCAGTCATTGCAATAGCTATTCCAAATACAACCGGAGTAATTATTCCCCCTGTTTTTCCTAGAAAAAGAGTTATCACAGCAAATATTGAAAGAGACCATTCTAATTCAGAAGGTATTTTTATTTCATATTTTCTTGTTATCTGAGGTATGAATAAAAGAATCAATAAAAATATATTTGTTGAAGCTAGATGCCAGAGATGATTATATATTGCATTAGTTAAAGATAAAATTAAAACTAATTTAACTATCAAAGAAATATAGCTTTTTGCTTGTGTCATAAAATTTTAAAGTATTTTATGTTTAAATTTTTATCTTATTTTTTGAATTTACTTTGGCCAATATTTTTCAGGAAAAGTTTCTTGAGTTTCTTCTTCATCTTTTTTTGGATTTTTTGTTTTTTTATCAGATTTATAATTATGGGTTTGGTCTGAACTATAGTACTGTTCTACATCTGAGGGATAATTTGGATGTTTTTTGTAATGTTTGTCTGATGCTTTTGGACGTTCTTTTAATTTTTCTTTTTTTCTGAATATTCTTCTTATTATATTTGTTGATAATTCGATTGCAGCAAATATAAGTATTCCAATCAAAATTAAAATAAGAGGGCTTTTTCTTTCACAGTTTTCAGTTAATTCTGGCTTTCCTTGAATGGTTCCACAGTCGTTTAAATCAATACAGGTTCTTGTTCGTATTCCTTCTGCAGGACATTTTTGAGGAAAGAACTCTGAACATTTCCAGTTTGGAACGCATTGGGGATCTCCAGGTGCATTTCCTGTGATATTAATTCCTTTAGTTACTATAAAGAAAATGAGAAGTACAAGAATAATCACAATTGAAAAAATTATTATTTTTTTCTTTAAATCCTTGAAGGATTTTTTGTTTTTTGTTTTTTTTGAAGTTTTTTCTTTCCCTCTTTTCATTTTTATCTTAAGATACTCCCTCTTAAAAACTTATTTATAATTAATTATCTTTTTTGTTTTTCAACTTCTTCTTCTATTTCTTCTATACTTACTACTTCTGAAATGTGTTTGTCTGGACGAAGGGCAGTTATTCTTGGAAATCTTAATGCCCATCCAGAACTGTAATTAGGAGATTGCTGAATTTCTTGATAAGTTACAGCAACTATTATTTTTGGTTTTATTTCCACATCTTTTCCTTTTTCTTTTGTTATCAATGGTTTCAATAAATCGTTTAATTCATTGAAGGAAACTCCTTCTTGTTCATCTTTTTCTTTTATTCCTGTTCCTACTTTTCCAATTTCAAGAAATTCTGATTCGTTTTTTCCCTTGCATGAAAGAATAAAACTACTTAGCCATCCACTTCTTTTTCCTGTTCCATATTCTGCACCTGTTATAATCAAATCTAAATCTCTTTCAGAAGGTTTTACTTTTAGCATGTGTCCAACTCTATTTCCTGGTTGATAAATTGCAAAAAGGTTTTTCATCATTACACCCTCTTGATTGTCTTTAAGTGCTTTTTTGTAGAATTCCTCTGCTTCATTTAAATTATCAGTTATTATTTGCTTTGATGAAACAATTTTGTAGGGCGTATTTGTAACGATTTTTCTTATTAATTGTGCGCGTTTTTCAAATGGCCCTTTTATTAATGATTTTCCTTCGTAATAAAGAATATCAAATACGTTTATTTCAATTGGAAGTTCTTCTTTAACTTTTTCAATATCATATTTTCTTCTTATTCTTTGAGAGATTGCTTGGAAAGGGGTATATTCTTTTGTTTTTTTGTTGTATCCTATTGCTTCACAATCAAGTATAAATGAATTTCCTTTTACATATTTGTTGACATATTCAACTGCTTCCGGAAATTGTTTTGTAACATTTTCAAGTTTTCTTGTGAAGAGTTTAATTTCAGAATCTTTTTTGTGAATAATTAATCTGAATCCATCGTATTTGTATTCTATTGCACAAGGTTTTCCAACAGCTTTGAAACCTTCTTCAATTGTTTTCACTTTTTGTGCGAGCATGGCTTTTATTGGTTTTCCTACTTGCAGTTCTATTTTATCGAATTCACTTAATTTTTGTTTTTTAGCAACAATGAAAACTTCCACTAAATCATTGGTGTTGTCAATAGCGTCTTGTATTATTTTAGAAGATTCTTTGTTGGAATCGAAAAATGCTTTTACGAGCGATTCTCTTATTGTGGATTCTTGTATTCCTATTCTTAAATCTCCAATTAAAGTTCTTGTTAAATAAAGGGCTTCCAAAGAAGTGGCTGCTGTTAAAAGTTCAGTTATTAAATTTAATTTTTTTTCAACTGTTCCTTCTCCTTCTAGTTCTGGGAGTTTTCTTAAATTTTCAAGTACTTTGGTGGTTGTTAAATGAGATTTTGAAAATAAAGTTGATTGTTTTTTTGATTGAATTAATTTTTCCGCTACTTTTCCTATGTCTCCTAATTTTTTCCACTCTTGTACTACTTTTTCTGAAGGTGTTCCGGAAGCTTTTGAAATTGCTTTTATTGCTAATTGATTGCTTATTCCAATTTTTCTTTCATCGTATTCTGGATAAATATTTCCTCCAAGAAGATATAATACGTCTTTGTCTTTTTCTGAAAGATATTCAAGAAATTTTGAAAGAATGTTTATTTTTTCAAGGCGTTTTGTGGTGCTTCCAAGAGATTCATAGAGTTCTGCTAGTTTTGAATATAACATATATTTTATTGGAACAAGAAGTTTTTAATTATTCTTATTTATTGTTTATCGATTTTCCATAATCCGTGAAGATTACAATATTCCCTTGCTGAAACAGGATTGAAAGAAAATTCTGCTTCAGGTTTTTCTCCTGGTTTCAGGAAGACCTTTGCAACCTCTCCAGTTTCTGAAGTTGCTTCAATCCATTCAATGTAATGTTCAGAAGTCATAGGATGTTCAATACTTCCTATGATTACTTTGTTTCCTTCTATAACTGGAACATGTTTTTCTTGAGCAGCATCAACTGTGTTTTCTTTTTGAATTTTCATTGGTTGTCCACAACAAACTAAAACTCCTGCTCCTTCGTGCACTACTTCAACTATGTTTCCGCACAATTCGCATTTGTAGATTTCTTTTTTTTCTGTCATTTTTTTTGATTGAATTTAATTAATAATTTTCTTGCAAAATTTCATAATAAGCTTGAGGGTGTTTGCAAGCAGGACATTCATCAGGAGCTTCTGGTCCTTCATGAACATATCCACAGTTTCTGCATTTCCATCTTACGACTTCTTGTTTTTTGAAAACACTTTTATTTTCAATGTTTTCAAGTAATTTTCTGTATCTTTTTTCGTGTTGTTCTTCAACTTCTGCAATTTCATGAAATGATTCTGCAACATCTTTGAAACCTTCTTTTAAAGCTATTTTTTCAAATTCAGGATATAATTCACTCCATTCTTCTTTTTCCCCATTAGCTGCTGCAAGAAGATTTTCCTTTGTTGTTCCTATTTTTCCAGCAGGATACATTGCAGTAATCTCAACTGGAGATCCTCCTGATTTTTCTAAATGTTTGAAAAATATTTTTGCATGCTCTTTTTCATTATCTGCTGTTTCTGTGAATATTGCTGAGATTTGTTCATATCCTTCTTTTTTTGCAACAGATGCAAAATAAGTATATCTGTTTCTTGCCTGGCTTTCACCAGCAAATGCTTTTAACAAGTTTTTTTCAGTTTCACTTCCCTTTAATTCCATAATTATAATTTGATTTAATAAGTTTAAATAATTTTGGTAGAACTGCAAAAATGTTTTTTATCTATGTAGAAGGTATCTTCTTCCAGAAGGAGGTATTGGTTTTTGTCCTTTTCTTCTGCTTGGTCTATTCTTGTTTGTTGGGCTCTTATCTCTAAGTCCTCTTGATTTCTTTGCAGAACTTGTAAGTCCTCTAAGAACTCTGTTTTTATTGCTTCCTTTTGTTGCCCATTTCATATTTGGATCATTTTTTATTTCTGGTCTTTGAGGGTCAACACAGATTACTTCATAAAAATAATTTATTCCATCTTTTCCTATTTCATAAGAATTCAATACTTCCAAGTTTTTGTGTTTGTTTGCTACTCTTTGTTCTGCAATCCATTTGTAAGACATCTTGAGGTTTTTTCTTGTGTGCATTCTTTTACCTCTTCTTCCTTTATTTGGTCTTGGTCTTGTGTGTCCTCCTCTTTTTACTCTTACTCTTATAACTATGAATCCTTTTTTGTCTTTATATCCTAAAGCTCTTGCTCTATCTAATCTTAATGGTTTCTCAACATTAACTTGAGTTGGACTAGCTCTCCATTCTTCCATTCTTTTCATAAGTGTATGAGGGTCTGGATTTTTCCATGCCTGTTTTATATGATAATACATTCCATGAACACTTTTTTGAGGTTCTTTTGGAGAGTCTTTCTTATTTTCTTTTGGTTTCTTTTCTGCCATGAGTATTTTAGAAAAAGTTGATTTAAAAAGCTTGAGGTTTGTGTTTTTAGTATAATTTATAAAGCTGGAGAGTTTTTGAAAGGGTATGAAAAAGAGTGTTGTTAAAAAAGGGAAGAAATCCAAGTCTGAAGTTGTTCTTAATTTTCTTAAATTATCTAAGGATGCAGAAGCTCCAGAGTATGCATTAGAGAGTGATGCTGGTTTTGATTTGAAGGCTGCAGAGGATGTAAGTATCTTTCCTTTTGATCAGAAAAAAGTCAGCACAGGCATAGCTATAGAAGTTCCCGAGGGTTATGTGGGAATTGTCAGAGATAGAGCAGGGATTGTGCAGAAAATGAATGTCCATACTGTTGCAGGAACATTTGACAGTGGATTTAGAGGAGAAGTTTCAATAATGCTTGTAAATATGAATGATAAAAGTGTTGAAATTGAGAAAGGAATGAGAATTGCTCAAATAATTTTGGTTCCAATTATTAAAGCGGATATAAAAGAAGTAAAGAAGCTTTCTTCTACAGAGAGAGGGGAAAGGAGTTTTGGTTCTACAGGAATGAAGGAAATTGTCAAAGAATTGAATAAGCTTTCTAAAAAAGGGGTTTAGGTAACTTTTATAAAAATATCAAATGAGGCTGCTCGGATTTGAACCGAGGACTTCTGCCTTATCAGAGCAGTACTCTAACCAGACTGAGTTACAGCCTCATATTGATTTCACAAACCTGAACTATTTATAAGTTTTGCGAGTTCAAAAATCTTTCATATTTCCTGATGTGTTTTGGATTTTTTGGACTAATCTCTTTTATAAATTTATGAAACATTTCAACACCCCTCACAGAGATTATATAAGCTCTTTTTCTGTTGAATTTTTTATTGTACAATTGAGAATATCTTGTTGTTCTAATTTTATTTTCTTTGAAGACATTTAATATTTGCTCAGATAATTCAAAGGAGATTGTAGTAATATGCATTCTTGGATATAGTTTTTTATTTTTATTTTCCAGATAAATTCCACCATCAGTATCGAAAATCCCTCTTATGACCGCTTTTTTTAATTCATTATTGGATAATATTCTTGGGGGTATTTCTATATTTGTTTTTCTACCTAAAGGAAGTCCAAGATTTTCTTTAAATTTCACTAAATCATTATTCCATATTTGAAATCCTACAACTCTTGTAGAAGGCATATCTCTTATGTGTACATCTATATCAAATAACTTTTTGAATATTGGTTTTATTCTTTTAAGATAATGTTCTTTGTCATCTTCTATATGTCCTCTAAGTTGATATAATCCATTTAATTTATCGCCTTTTTTGTATATATTCATGCTTCCATCACCAATGTGCCAACCAATTTCTTCTGCAAGTTCAGGAGTTATTTTTGAGGGAAGTTTCATATCAAAATAATGCTCTAAAACTTTATAATTATTTTTAATTCCCCTTAAATTCAAGGGTTAATGTTTCC
>CAYWFA010000008.1:0-16853 GCA_964457815.1 Candidatus Woesearchaeota archaeon | reverse complement strand
TATAATGCTTGTCCAAATTAATTCTTTAATCCCTTCCAAAGAACTCCTCAAAATATTAACCAATATCAATAAAAAATAAAGAACTCCAGCTAAAATAAAAGCAATTCCTCCAACAATTTCATGTTTCCAAGAAACTATCAATATAATAGCTAAAACAAAAGTAGGAATATTGTGTATAAGTAGTCCTAGAACTGTTTGCCAAAAAGTATAATTGTTTCCAAAAATATCCAAAGAAAACATTGCTAAAAACAACAAAAATAAGATTGACAATATCCTTGGAGTCCAATAAATAAATTTACTCACCTTTTTCTTTTTATTGCTTTTCTTAACCATTACTTATGATTAAGGTAGTTTAGTTTAAATAATTTCACAAATCCTTTCCCTCATCTCTTCATCTCTTGGATCTTCCCATCCTTCAGGAATTGAAATAACGGCGCCAGTTATAGGACTTTGCTTTACAAACTCTTCTCCTTTACAATAAATAACGTAATCCTGACAATGAGTTTCATTGCATATTGCCTTTGTCCAACAATTAGTGTAATCCTCTCCAGACAATTCAATTGAAGAATTATTGAAAATAAAACCAGATGCATTAAAAGATACAAAAACAACAAACAAAACAAGAATTACAGCAACTATTGCTATTTTTGTTGTTGTTTTCATTTTTTATTCTGCTCTTATTGTTTTTATTTTTCATTTTCTCCCTCTTTTTTTATTTGTTGAATCAATTCTTTTTCCAAACTATTCATGCTGTTCAAACATTTTTCAAAATTATTTTCTTTGATATTCAAAACAATTTCTTGAAGAACATTGTTTAAGTCGGGAGTAAGCATCTTGTATTCATTCAAGCTTACTTTCAAAGAATTAATTTTGTTTTCATAAGCTTTGTAAACGTATTTACAATCTTCTTTAGAAACATCTTTAGAAAGAATGTCCATTGTGAAATAAAACCTTTGACATACCTGCAAGGTATTGTTTGCCAAATCTCTTCGTTTATGTTCTGTCATTTTTTCTTCCTATTTGTTTCATCACCTCAAATAAAATATGAGTAATTTTTAATAAATAAAAAAAGAAAAGGAGAAAGACTAAATAAAAAATAAAAAAATAAAAAAGGGAATTTAGTAGTAACTTTCTCCGAATTCTTCAGTTTTTTGTGGTTTTCTTCCGATTAGTACAATCAAAACAACCAGCAATACCAAAAAGATTATTGCTAAAACAACTGTTAAAACAACAATTGGGTTTACAGCTTTTCCTTCAGCGTTCAACTTCAAAGTAACTTTTTCTAATAGCTTTTCACTTGAGAAAACATTAACATCAAAGTTATAGTCTCCTTCAGCTTGAGCCTTAGCAGTTACTGTAACTGTCTTGCTTGATCCAGCTGGAACAGCAACAACAGCACTGTCAACACTTGAAGAAACGTCGTCACTTGACTCTACAATTATTTTGTATACAAGTAAACTGTCTGTTGGGTTTACAAGTAACAAAGTGTATTCAGCTTCTTCTCCAACTGCAACTGTTTTTTTGTCGCTTGTTACAATAACGTTTTCAGGCAAGTTGTTTTCTATAGCAACCTGTCTTACGAATGTTGATTCAACGTCATCGTTTTCAACAAGAACTTCAAGATTGTAGATACCAGCTTCAACTCCGAAAGGAATTTCAAGGTATATTCTACCACTCACTGTATCTTCTTCTTCACAGTCTTCTTCTTCACAGTCATCAGTGCAATCTTCTTGTGTTACTAAGTCACCAAAATAAGCTGTCTTTTGAACACCTAATACTGGTATTCCTACAGTTACGTAAATATCTTCCAAGTCATTGTATCCCATGTTCTTAACCAATATATCAACTGGGAATGTTTCACCAGCATCAACTGATTGAGCAACACTTATAGATTTAACAACTGGGTTGTATGAAGGTCTTTGAGTTCTTAAAGCCATGTTTTCATATTCTGATTCATAGTCTGAATTCCAGATTCTAACTGAAAGTTCTAAGTCATCAGATGTAACATCTTTAAGCTCAAATGGAACTTCAAGTTTCAAAGTTTTTGTGTAAGTATGTCCAGCTTCTACATCAAAAGAACCTGTCATAGCATCAACACTATCCTTGTCACCTTCAAGTTCAACCTTTATTCTTACGTTTGTAGTAGTTGCGATAGCTGTAAAAGTTACTTTCACACTAACTGTTTCACCAGCAATAACACTAGGGTTATTGTTGATATTCATTCCATCTATTTCAATTGTAGTACACTCTGAAAGAGGTGCATCAGATGGAACATAGTTAACTGTATCGCAGCATTCACACTGAACTTCGCTTGTTGGTTCACAACTGCAAACTTCAGCATTAACTGTAGCAACTAAAAACAATACGATTGCGATTGTACAAAGAGAAACCAAGATTTTCTTTGTATTCATTTTTGCTCTCATTTTATTTAATTGTGTAGAAAGTTTTTTTCTACAATATTCTAGGGGCAGAACCAGTTTATAAAGTTTACTATTGTAGTAATTTAATAGTTACACCATAGTAACTAAATGTCAGTACAAACAGTGAATATTTTCAATAATCTTGAATCAAACAATAAAAACATGTTACTGACTGTCATGAAAAAAGAAAACACAAGATAAAGATTTCTCTTTACCTTGTATTATTTTAAAATTAAAAACTTAATAATTTAATGTTGTTGCTTGTTGCAGCAAAATTTCTCGCAACAAGAATTTGACACCCTGCGTCTTCAGCTGAATCTATAACAGAACCTGTAACAGTTCCATCTAATACAATTGCATAAGGTTTTTCATTGATTCTTCTCAAGCTTCCACCAAATCCTCTTGCAGATATTTCTTTTATCTGTTTAAGGGAATCATCTAAAAGAATTGCTTTTCCAGAATCTTCAATTTCTTTCAGAATCTTTTTCAACTTTTCTTTTTCTTCATCACTTAATTCTTTGGTTCGTGAAGATCTTAAAGAATTGTTTCCATTGTTTTCTCTTCTTTGCATTCCTTCTCTTTTAAGAAATTCACTTAATGGAACTTTTTTTCTTAAATTCATAAGAATTTCTTTCCCAGCAAGTTCTTCAACTTCTTTTCCATCAGGTGCAACAACAATGTAATCTACATCAGCATTGTCTGAAACATTTTGGATTATAAGCTTTCCACCCCTGTCTCCATCAACAAATAAAGTTATTTCTTTTTCTTTTCCAAGTTCTTTTATTGCATTAGGCATCTTTGTACCATTCATTGCAATAACGTTTGTAACACCAGCTCTCAAAAGATTAACCACATCTGCTCTTCCTTCAACAACAATTATTTCTTTTCCAGAAATATTTCCGCATGGTAATTTTTCATTTCCATACTCTTGTATGTTTGAAGTTTTTGCAGAATCTTTGATTTCATTTGAAATCTCTCTTGAGTCTGTTGAACCTTTGATTTCAGACATAAGTTTTTTAGCCCTTTCCAGAATATAGTCCCTTTTGCTTCCCCTGACATCTTCAATTCTTTCAATTTCAATCTGGGAGTCGCTTGGACCTATTCTTTCAATTGTTTCAATTGCAGCAGCTATTAAAGTTGTTTCAGACTGATCAAGAGCAGTAGGAATCATTATTTTTCCCACAGTCATCTTGTCTCTTCTTTCCAAATCAACTTCAATTCTTCCTATTTTTCCTTCTTTCTGCAATTCTCTCATTTCAAGCTCAGCACCCAATAAACCTTCTGTTTGGCCAAATATAGCACCAATTACGTCAGGTTTTTCCAAAGCACCTTCAGCTGTAAAATTCGCATGTATCATGTATTTAATTGATACCGGACTTATTTTTGCCATTTTTTTCCTATTTATTTAATTATTTGAAATCTAATGATTTCTAGAAAAATATCGCTTTTAACACTTATCAAGGCTTATTGCCTACCTATTTCTAGGATTTTAACTCTTAATCCCTCTGTTGACCATAAATCAAGTCAGCTTAAGACTCTCGAATTTGAATGTGATGTGATATCGTGATAATAATTGAAACGATACTTTCCAGAATATAGTGCTTTGAATAGTTTAAAAGCTCTTCGGTTTTAGTTTTAAAGAGATTTTAGACCGAACGAAGTGATGTCTTTAAAGGTTTCTAACACGAAAGATTTATAAAACCTTATTTCTCTGCCCTTTACATGGCAAATTACAACCATAATTCCTTTGAGAATGAATTTGATAGAGGCAACTATGCCAGAGAATTAAGGCATTATTTACAAAGAAATGGTAATGAATTTTGGTGGGTTTCTGCTTCAATTAAAACCCCCGACTTATTTATTCAACCAAAATCTTACAAAGAGCATCTTTGGGAATCAATTCCTACAGTTTCAAGAGTAAGTGTTCAAACAGATCAAAATGGAGATTTAAGCTTTGGAATAAGCGGATACCCTGGTTTCAGAATGGAAAATACAAAAAACAAATTTCAAGAAAGAGGATACGATTATCACATCCATAGAGATAAACGTGGAAGAAAAGGAAGATGGTGGTTAACTAAAAAATTCAACAATCTGGAAGCTGTTGCAAACGAATTCAAAATAATAGAACCTCTTTTATTTGAAAAAAATTAACAAGCAAAATTAATGTAAGATTTATTGGTTATAGTTTTTGTATCTTTCAAAACAACACACAAATTTTCAATATTCTTTTCAGAATACCCTAAATTAATTAAAACTTCTTCTAAAGTTAAAATTGCTTTAGCCTTATTTTCTTCAGCAACTTTTACTCTTGTTCTTTTTCCTCTGGAATCTGTATAACCTATTAAATAAACTTTATATTCAACATTACTTTTATTTTTTTCCATGAGATTTCTTGAAAATTTCAGTGTTTAAAAATTTAACTTGAAATTAAAAAAGACTGTCAGTAAAAGAATTAAATCCAAATATCAATCCTTCTTTGTTGGATTTGTATCCTGTATTTTTAGCAATTAAATTCATATCTTTAATTGTTTCGCTTTTATATCCTTGTTGTTCCAAGGAGTCTTCAAGAAATCCAATAGCTTGTTGAGCATTTTTTCCTGCACACACAACATTTAATTGTTTTCCTTTAATTGTTTCACACAAAATTCCATAAATAGTGTATTCTTCCATCATTTTTTCATTTAATTCTTCTTTAAAAAATATATTATATTTCAAAGTATATAATCAAGCAAGTATTCTTCTATTCATAGAATCGTAAGCATAAATTATGCCTTTCTTGGATGTTTTATATCCTGTGTCTTCTGCAATTGTATCAAGAGGGACTCTTAAAAAACTCCTATCATTTTCCAACAATGATTTTTCCAACATTTCTACGGCTTCTTCACCGTTTTCTGAAGCAACAGCAGCAATAGCATTTGTTCCAGGTCCGTCTTTATAAAATAAACCATAAATTGTATATTTTCCAGAAGGTTCAATCAAAGATTTTCTTTTGTTTGGAACTCCTTCTTTGAACTCTTGTTTTTTAGCAGGACACATGACATCAATAAAAATAATCAGTTTAAATAATAAATTACAGTTTAAAATATATATCAATTAAAGTTTCAATTAAAATCTTTTTCCACTTAAAACAGAATGTTCTCTGAATTTACCTAATTGATCATACAATGCCAATAATTTTCCTTTAATTTCGCTTTTTTCCTGTTCGCTTATTTTTAAACTTAAAACCTTTTCATAAAACTTCACTGCATGATTTCTTTTGTTTTCTTTTTCATACGTTTCAGCTTGTAGCAAATAAAATCTTTTAATATCTTCATAAATCTCTGATTTTTTAACTATCGGAACTTCATCCATTGCTCTTCTCATAACAGAATCTGCTTCATCAAATCTTGCCCCTTGAATGTATGCCTTTGTTTCTTTAATCAAATAATCCACTCTTTCTTGAGAAGAAAGTGCAAGCATTGAAAGATTCTTGTAAATTTTACCTACATCATTAAACATCTTTTTTTCTTGATATATCTCTATGAGCTTCATAAAAGCAAATTTTTTTTCATGTAAAGGAGGCTTTTGAGCTATAAACCTATTTAAATAATCGATTTGAATGAAATCCCCTTTACCTTTCAACTCTTTTTCAATTTCACTTTTAGACATCCCTTTGATGAGCATAAATATTAAACTATTCGGGGGTTTTTAAGGATTGTTGATGTTATTTGTTTTCACTTTTTCAGAATTTTTTTTATTTCTTCATATTTTTCAATACAACTTGAAGAAGTATACGCATCACTTATTTGGTCATATTTTGTTTCACACTGTCCAACAAGATAACCAAACTTCATTGCTTTTTTAATTAAATTTTTTGTAGAATTTTCTATACTCTCCTGCTCAAGAATTTTTTCTAATTCTTCTCCTGACTTTTCTATTTCGTATATTTCATTTGTCATTTTAATCTTCCTCTGTATCCATACTTTCAAAATCATCCATAATCGCATAATTGTTTTTCAACATCTTTGTTGATCTTCCTTCTTTAACTTGTTTTTTTCCAAGATTATAAAAGAAATTTCTAGCATAAACATGATCTGCACCTAAACATAAAAACTCTAAAAGTTCATAAGTTTTTTGTCCTATTTCCAATTTTCCCTCGGAATTTTTCTCTATTATTCCTCCCCTATAAAATTCAGCTAATTCTACATATCTTTTAACTGTTTTTTTAAAATAACTCTCGTAACCTTGTTCAGCAAAAATCTTCAATGATTTTGCAAGTTCAAGATAATCAATTTCATTTAAGCAAGGTACATTTTCAAGTTCATCTGAAAAATGTTTAGCATCTCTTATTGTATATTTTTCTTTCATGGAGAATTACTCTTAAACCGTCTTTAAATATTTAATGTCTTATTTTTCATATCATAAATTTCTTAAGAACCCATAAACATACTCAATTATTTGAATTAGAAATATCATTTTAAATTTATATAATTTATTTTATAGAATTTAATTTTGTTTATTTAAATAAGAAAATCACCGGTTTATTTCTTTTTAACAATTTCCAAACACATACCAGCAGCTACTGTAGCTCCAGCATCTCTAACTGCAAATCTTCCCATGAAAGGATTGTCTTTAGCTGTTTCCAAACATAAATTTCCTTGAGGTCTTATTCTAACTTTAGCAACATCTCCATTCTTCAAGAAATCAGGATTTTGTTTTATAACTTGTCCAGATTTAGGATCTATTTGTTCTATTAATTCTGTGAATTGGCAAGGAACTTGAGCTGTGTGTACATGGAATACAGGAGTATATCCTTTAGCCAATACTGTTGGATGGTTTATTACAGCTATTTGAGCAATAAATTCTTCAACCATTGGGATAGGATTACTTGCTTCACAAATAACATCTCCTCTTGCCATATCTTTCTTTCCTACGCCTCTAAGATTAACACCTACATTCATACCAGCAGGAGCCTCAGTTAATGATTCATGATGAGCTTCGATTGTTTTAACTTCACCAGGAATTCCAGTTCCAGTTCTTCCTGGAAGAACTAAAATTTTCTGACCAATTTTCATTAAACCAGTTTCAACTTTTCCAACGGGAACAGTTCCTATTCCAGTTATTTCATAAACATCCTGGATAGGCATTCTCATTGGTAAATTTGTTGGTAATTCTGGAGCAGGGAACAAATCAATTTGTTCTAAAATTGTTGGTCCTTTATACCAAGTCATTTTATCTGATTTTTTAATAATATTATCTCCTTGTAATCCGCTCACAGCCAAGAAAGGTGTATTGTCTGGATTTATTCCAACTTGTTTCAATAACTTTGAAACATCTTCTTTAACTGAATTGAATCTGTCTTCTTTGTATTCAACAGCATCCATTTTGTTTACAGCAATACAAAGGTTTTTTACACCCATAGTTCTCAAAAGCCATAAGTGTTCTGTTGTTTGTGGTTGAACTCCAGCAGGAGCAGCAATAACCAAGAAAGCAGCATCTGCTTGCGAAGCACCAGTAATCATGTTTTTAACAAAGTCTCTGTGTCCAGGTGCATCAATGATTGTGATTTCATATTTTTGAGTTATTAATTTCTTGTAAGACAAATCAATTGTAACTCCTCTTTCTCTTTCTTCTTTTATATTATCCATAACATAAGCAAATTCAAATCCAGCTTTTCCATACTTTTGAGCTTCAGCTCTTAGTTTAACCATTTCCTGTTCTGATACTGCTCCACCGTCAAACATCATTCTACCTACACAAGTAGACTTACCAGCATCAACGTGTCCCACGAACACTACATTCATTGTTGGTTTTTCTTTTGCCATAATTTAGTTAATAAAAAAGTTAGTTTATAAACTTTTTGATTTGTGTTTAAATATATTTTTTTGCAGTATTTTTAAAAATCAATTTTTTCCTCGATATTTAATCAATAAATAATTACTTAACAAGAATGTCTTCAAGAGGACCTATTTTATCAGAATAAGGATTTTTAATATCTGCAAGATAAACTTTTCCATATGAATCTGTCCAAATTGTTTTTCTTGCATCTTTTCTAACTTTCAGAAGTTTAGCAAGTTTTATTACTTGATTTTTATTTTCAAGATTTTTCATATATTCTTCTTCAAAAGAATTGTTGTCTAATCCCCAATAATATTTGTCTTGTTTTTTTGTATAAAAATAAAGTTTAGCTAAACCTCTAGTTGGAAGTTCATCTCTAACGATATGACTAATAAAAAAATATTCATTGGAATCTTTTCTTTCTTTTTCCACAAAAATATTTTTTGAATCCAAAACAATCGACCTATCCATAAAAAGTTTATTGATTTACAATTTATAACAATTATTGTTTGAAAATTCCAATAAGATTATTTGAAAAATTCTTTACAGTTCAAAGTTTTTTCCAAATCATTTTTCTTGTCTGTTTTTTCTTGAATTATTTTTTCAACTTTTTCCTTGGAATCAAATCTAAAAGGATTCCAATCTCCAGTTGAAATACCTTTTCCCAGATAAGAACCTGCATAAACTTTCCAACCAATTGCAAGAGCAATATAGCCTGTTTGAACAACATAACTAACCAAAGCTTTTCTATCTTTAGATTCTTTAAGATTGTACCAAGGTTTTTTTCCTTTCCTTGATTTATATTCTCTCACAGTATGAGTTACTAATCCCACCCCAGGAGTATAATCCAAAATCTTTCCCCATTTCATAAATCCTGAAACTTAAAAATTATTTATAAATTTAATCCTGATTAGATTTATTGCTGTGTATTATCTTTAATACTTCTTTTTTTGAAAGCAAAGTAAATTTTTATTTTTTATTTAAAGAATGAATATACTTTTTATAAGCCTCATTTAGAATTAAATTACTTTTAAAATTAATTAACTTACTGATTCTCTGCTAATCCTTTTCGATCTCTTATTTTTCTTATTACATCTGCTTGCAATAATGCAGGTATTTTTTCAAATTGCTGGTCCATTAACGAAGATGTTCCTCTTCCTTCAGTAGCAGAACGTAAATCACTTGACCATCCAATCATTTCAGCAACAGGTATTTTAGCTTTCAATTGAGCTTGTCCAGCTTCTTGAGTCATATCTAAAAGTTGTCCTCTTTTTCCACCAACAAGTTTTGTAGCTGCACCCATAAAACTTTCTGGAACTTCTATAAGATGAACTTGTAAAGGTTCAAGAAGCGTAGCATTAGCACTCTTCATTGCTTCAGTTATTGCTTCTCTTACTGCTGGATAAACTTGTGCAGGCCCTCTATGAATCGCATCTTCGTGAAGTTTAATATCTTCAAGTGTAACTTTCATTCTCATACAAGGTTCTCTAGCTAAAGGCCCTTGATCCATAACCATTTCAAATGCGTCTAAAATCATTTCAATAACTTCTCCAATATGAACTTCTCCTCTTGTTTCATCGAAAAACATACTTCCTTTGTAAATGTCTTTAACATTTCTTATCTCATCACTTCCCCAGCCTATCTTTGAAAGAGTACTTACAACAGCTTCGCTTTTTTTCTTTACTCTTCCTTCAGGAAGTTCTCCTTTATCAATCAATTCAGATAACTCATCTTCTAAAGGTTCAACTTTAATAAAGAAGCTATTATGCTTGTTTGGACTTCTTCCTTCAAATGCTTGTCCTGAGCTTTTTCCTACAGATTCTCTGTAAACAACAATTGGGTTTGATGTTTTAACTTCCAATCCTTTTTCAGTTTTAATTCTGTTCTCGATTATTTCTAAATGTAATTCTCCCATACCAGAAATTAAACTTTCTCCTGTTTCTTCATTTATCGTAACTTTAATTGAAGGATCTTCTTTTGAAACCTTTCTTAATATTTCAATAAGTTTAGGTAAATCAGCTGTTTTTGTAACTTCAATTGATTTTGTTATTACTGGTTGGAATATATGTTTTATTTCTTCAAATGCAGTTTGTTCTTTGGTTGTTATTGTTTCACCTACATCCAAATTCAATCCACTAACTGCAATAACATTTCCAGCAGGAACACTTTCTAATTGTTCTGGTTTGATTCCATTGTAAACCAAAACCTGTTGAATTTTTCCATTTTGTTTTGCAGTGTTTGCATAAATTTCCATTCCGCTTTTCATTGTACCAGAATATAACCTTCCCGCAGAAATTTCTTTTCCTGAACGAGGGTCAATAACAATCCTTGTTATAACAAATCCTAACTCTCCATTCTTATCACATTTAAGCAAATCTTTTCCAAAATCACTTTCTAAATCTCCTCTCCAAATTTTTGGAATTCTGTATGCTTGAGCTTCCAAAGGATTAGGAAGATGCTTAATTGCCATATCTAAAATAACTTCATAAAGAGGTGCATTTTCCCAAACCCATTTATCTCTAGCTTCAGGAGAAAGACTTCCATCATATAATGCATAAATATCTTTGAAACTTATTTTTTTCTTCATCATAAAAGGAATCGACAAAGCCCAATTTTCCCTTGCAGAACCAAAGGCAACACTTCCATCTGCAACATTAACTTTGAATTTTGAAGCAAATTCTTTTTCAGCAATTTGGTCAATTAAGTGATTGAATCTTTCAATTATTTTTTTGAAACGTTCCTGCATTTGTTCTGGAGTTACTTGCAATTCATTGATTAATCTATCAACCTTGTTGATAAAAAGAACAGGTTTAACTCTTTCTTTAAGAGCTTGTCTGATAACAGTTTCTGTTTGAGGCATTATTCCTTCAACTGCACAAACCAAAACAAAAGTTCCATCAATAGCCCTCATAGCTCTTGTAACATTTCCACCAAAATCAACATGTCCAGGAGTATCAATCAAATTAACTAAATATTCTTCACCTTGAAAATTGTGAACCATAGAAACATTTGCAGCATCAACAGTCATCAATCTTTCTTGTTCATCTGAATGTTGCCATGTTGCCATCCCTTCTTCTAAATCTCCAGCATTCTTAGAAGCCATCATTCCTGCAGCAGCTAATAAATTATCTGTGAATGCAGTTTTACCATGGTGAATATGCGCGCTTGTAGCTACATTTCTTATATTCTTTTGATTCGAGACTAATCTTTTTATCTTATCTAAACTGTTTTCTTTATCTGCCATTTTATGTATTTTATTTTGTTGATTATTAAAGTTGAGAAAATTACTTTAAAAACTTTTGCCTATAAATTCAAGAAATTTCAAGATCAACGAGCAGAATCAGCCTGAGCTTCAGATTCTTTCTTTTTTCTAATTGCCATACTTTCGCCATTTTTATCAGCAGCCATTATTATTTCTTCTGCCAATGTTTGGGCAATTGTTTTTTTCTTGTTGAATGCTTTATCAGATGCTCCATGAACTAAATGTTTCAATGCAAGGTTAACTCTTCTTACTGGCGCAACATCAACTGCTTGAGGATATCTTGCACCCCCATATTCGATCACAGTTGTTTCATCTCTAGGTGCAGAATTTTCAACAGCTCTAACTAAAACTTCAACTGGATTCTTTCCTGTCTTTTTTTCAATCATTTCCAAAACATCCAAGATGATTTGCATATTTTTAGTGTATTTTCCAGTAGCATTTCCTTTCTCAAGTTTATGTTTTTTACCTCTATGTCCTGCTACAGAAAGTTTGTTTGCTAATCTTTCCACAACATTCACTTTTGTTTGACTGAATTTTCCAACGTTTCTTCCTTGATTTTTCAAAAGCAATTTTGGTTTTAAATTAATTGCAGACTTCAAACCTTCATCTTGAATTTCTATTGTTGAAATATCGTACTTATCAAATATTTTGAAATTCAATGCTTGTTCACTCATTTTTATTTTCTCCTTGAATTAAATTTTCTAAATCTCCTCTTATAGCTTCTGGAATTGAACTTCCATTTAAAGGCGAAATTGTTGCTTGTTTTCCATAAACACTTAATTTCAATCCTTTTACAACGTGGTCTTTATTTTTAAAACTTGAAATATAAACTCTTGCATCTTCACCAACAGAAAGTTTAGGGGTATGAAAATTATCACTGGAATCCAAATAACTTCTTACCTCAAAATAATGTTTTATATCAAAAGTTATAGGTTTAGTCATTTTATCTTCTACCTTTTTGTATCTTTCCAAGCCATAATCTATCTAATGGTTGATCATTTACTTTAATAACAGCATATCTAACTCCGGGAATATCTCCTTTACTTCTTCCTTGTTTTCCACCAATTCTTTGGATCATAACTTCATCATGTTCATCTATAAATTTTTGTGCTAAGTTTCCAGGAATAAAAGCAGTAACACTTCTTCCATTCTTTGTAAGCTGAACTTTGCAACACTTTCTCATCGCTGAGTTTGGCTGTTTAGCTTCTTTTTGAACTTTAGCAAGAACTATTCCTTTAGCTTGATTTGCACCTTCAAGTGGATCAGATTTAGCATAAAGATCTAAAGTTCTCACTTTGAATTTCCTATCTTTCCATTGGAATTTCTTCCTGTCTTTCTTTTTTTTAAATGCGCTTTTTAGTCCCATTTGAATTTGTTGATTATCTATTATCAGAAAATTAGTTTAAAAACCTTACCTATACGGTTTCTTAAGACATCCTCAGTGTTTTTCATATTTCTCTCTGGCTTTTTGATAATGTTCTTTAAGAAAATTAAAGTGAAATTTCCTACCTTCCTCATCATGGACATTTGGAAGGTATAACAATGAAGTATTGCTTAAATAAATTCTTTCATAACGTGTTGGATTATGTTGCACTTGTTTTGAAGTAATTTTAGTTGAATCAAATTCAGAAACATAATGCTTGTTTATAATTTCTACAAGACATCTTGCAAATTTCTTTATTTCTTTCTTTGAACCTTTCAATTCAATCCTGTAATTTTTTTCATCTACGTTGTATTCCATTTTGTAAAAAGAATAAATATTTTTTAAATAATTTTGAAATCTTTTTTAAAAAAATCTTTTGTTATTTTCTGCATTTCAATCAACCTTCTTTTATCTCTTCCTATTAAAGCAGCTTTACTTTGAGCTCCAGCATTAAGAATTATTTCATTTTCTAAAATTTCCAAATCCTTGAAAGTAACTGGGCTTACAATCATTTCAATAAACTTTTTTATGTCTTGTTGGCTTTTCGGTATTGCTATAACTTTAACTCTTTTTTTTATTATCTCGCTTATTCTTCTAAGATTTCTTACTTCTGGTCCAATTGCCTTTGAAACAAATTCTTTTGGAACACAAAAAATAATTGTATTATTATACTCGAAACAATAATGTGTTCTTATACCTGTAACTTTTTCAAAAAGTTTTAGATATCTTAAATCCTGCATATCGAGTGTATTTACCATTTTCATTAAATAAGAAGGGGTTTTATAAATCTATTGTCATTTGTTTACTTTTTCAATAATTTTTGAATCAGCTGTCTTCTTATCTGACTCTTTTTTTGTTAAAGGTCCAATTACTTTAACAAGTAAACCAGGCAATCCTGTTCCAACAGGTACAGGTTGATTAAGAATTATATTCTCGATAACACTCAATAATTTATCTTTTCCACCTTTGATTGTTGCTTTAACAAATTGAGGTACAGGAGTTTCAAATGTAGCTCTTGCAAGTATAGAAGATTTTTGAGCAATAATTCCCATTCTTGTAACTCCTTTAATTTCTCCTGAATTAGTCATAGCATCTGCTACCAACTTCAAGTGTCTTATATCAATATCCAATCCTTGTGTTTTAAGAACTTCAGTTATTTCGTGCATCAATAATTCCCTAGCAACTTCAATACCAAATATTTCTGAAACTTCATAAAAATCATTTGAAATTGTTTTATCTTGATTAACTTCCTTCATTGAAATAATTTCTTTAAGATTAGTTCCAAGAGTTGTTATCACAAAATTATTATCTCTTTTAACAACTAAAATCTGTTCAACTCCTTTAACTCCAGAAATTATTGTTTCTTTAAGTTTTTCTTTAAGTTTATATAATTCTTTGAACCCAAGTTTATCGTCTGCTTTAAGAGTTATAGAATCTTGTTTTTCTTTAACATGAAATCCAAGTTCATTTAATCTTTCAACTATTTTCTTTAAATTTGAATGTGTTTGTTTCAATCCTTCTTTATCTATCTTTATTTCAATTTTCTTTTCTCCAAAATCAAGATTTATTTCAGAAGCAATTTCTTTAAGCCTAACTTCTTTTATTTTTTCAGCAACAAATCTTGCACCTTCTTCATTGTTGTGTTCTTTGTTAAGATAAATTTCCATCTTAGGAGAAGAAGGTTTTTTTCTTGCATCAAAGATTTCAATTAATCTTGGCAAACCTGTTGTAACCTGCATTTCAGCTACTCCTGCCATGTGGAATGTTCTCAATACCATCTGTGTCGATGCTTCTCCAAAAGATTGAGCAGTAACAATACCAATCGCTTCACCTGAATCAAGTTTTCCATCCATATGCAACTTAGTTACATCAATTCCATCATCACCATATTTGAATTCAATAACATTGTTGTTGCTGTCTCTTACTGTTTCATCATATTCAACTCTTAAATCTTGGAGAGCATTAGCAAGTCTTCTATATAAATAACCTGATTTAGGAGTTCTCAAACCAGTATCCATAAGAGAATCTCTTCCTGTAATTGCCTGGAAAAAGAATTCATCTGGTCTTAAACCTTTTATGAAAGGACTTTTAATGAATCCTCTTGCCTTTGGAGATAAATCTCCTTTTTTAAAGAAAGATAATGTTCTATCATTGTATCCAAAATCAACTCTTCTATTACCAAGAGCCTGCTGTCCCACACAAGATGCCATCTGAGTTATATTAAGTATATTTCCTCCTCCACCAGATTTAATCATACTGCTAACAGGATTATCAGCTGGAAATTCTTTTTTAACAATTTCTCCTATTTTTGTTCTAACTTCATTAAGTGTTTGAAGTATTCTTATTTCTCTTGATTCTTCTTTTGTTTTACCGGGAATCAATTCAAGAGTTCCGTTTTTATCTGATTCAATTATTTCCTGGGCTTTCTTTTGTGCTTTTTCAATAACATCATCACATTGTTTAAGTACCGATTCACTTAAATCCAAATCATTAACAGAAATTGTAATTCCTCTTCCACTTAAATAATTCTTTCCTAAATTAAAGGCTCTTTTAATTATTTTGAATGTTTCTTCTCTTCCTATTTCTTTATCTAAAATTTTAACTAATTCTCCATCTTCACTTCCAAATGCAGTCTTATCAATAACTCCTTTAACAACTTCTCCATCTTTAACTGTGAAAGAATCATTGGAGTAGTTTATTTTAGGAAGTATCTTTGAAAAAATTTCTGCTCCTTGAACAGTTTTCTTGGTAATTTGAGCATCTATTTCTGAATTAAACAGTAATTGATTTGCATATTCCTGAGAAAATTCTTGCATTCCCAACAAATAATTTCCAGTTATTGCATCTCCTATACAACCAATAAGACTTGTATTGTTTTTTGGAGAAATCAAATTTCTTTTAACATCTAAAAGTATTTTTGCTTCAGATCTTGCTTCTTCATTTTGAGGAGAGTGTATATTCATTTCATCACCATCAAAATCTGCATTGTATGGTGCAGCTGCTGCAGGATGCAATCTGAATGTTCTTCCTGGAAGAACTCTAACGAAATGTGCCATCAAACTTCCTCTATGAAGGCTTGGATGTCTGTTAAACAAAACTATATCTCCGTCTTGTAAATGTCTTTCAACTTGATATCCCACAGTTAATTCATTTATTATTTCTTCTTTTAAGTCAGGAGAAACTTTTTTTCTTTTACCGTCTGTTCTTATAACATAATTTGCTCCAGGATATTCTTCTCCTTTCTGAATTAATTTCTTTAACTTTTCCATATTTAAATCATTAACAGTTTCTGCAACAGTTACAACTCTTGCAATTTCAAAGGGAATTCCAACTTCATTTATATCAATTGAAGAGTCCGGAGAAATAACAGTTCTACCAGAATAATTAACTCTTTTACCAGCAATATTCTTTCTTATTCTTCCTTCTTTACCTTTAATTCTTTCAGTGATTGTTTTCAAAGGTTGTCCACTTCTGTGTCTTGCTGGAGGAATTCTTGTAACAGTGTTGTCAAAGAAGGTTGTAATATGAAATTGAAGTAAATCCCATAAATCTTCTATAATAACTTCAGGAGCACCAGCATTAAGATTTTCCCATAATCTTTGATTAGCTCTTATTATATCTGAAAGTTTGTGTGTTAAATCATCTTCACTTCTTTCACCTGATTCAAGAATAATAGAAGGTCTAACAGTAACTGGAGGAACTAAAAGTGAAGTTAAAACAGCCCATTCTGGTCTGCATACATTTGCATTAACTCCAATTTTCTTGAGTTCTTCATCAGGTATTTTAACAAGCAATTCTCTTATTTCAGTTGGGAAAATTCTTGTTTTTCCTCTATAGAAGGTTGTAGGTTTATCCAGTCTAACTCTTTCTTGTGCTGCTTGGCAATGAGGACATCTTTTAGCATCTTTAGCTTTTTTAGCTCTTTGGCTTG
>CAYWFA010000007.1:0-17961 GCA_964457815.1 Candidatus Woesearchaeota archaeon | reverse complement strand
TCTTTTCCAGTTATTCCACATTTCAAGAAATCTGCCCCAAATCCAAATGCCAAATCTGACAAAATTGTTTCTGTTGTTTCTCCGCTTCTATGAGAAAAAATCATTTTTATTTTATTTTCTTTTGCCATTTCACAAACTTTTTTAACTTCAAGCAAAGAACCACACTGATTGGGTTTCACAATTATTGCATTAATTGATTTCATTTTTATTGCTTTTTCAAGTCTTTTAGAATTTGTAACTGTTAAATCATCTCCCACAATCAAAGAATTCGGGAATTTTTTCAAAAGTTTCAAAAAACCTTCAAAATCTTCTTCTTGAAAAGGGTCTTCAATATAAAATAAATTGTAATTTTTAATTAAATTTCCAACATATGTCAGTTGTTCCTCTTCATCTCTTTTCAACATAGGATTTTCATAAAGATATTTTCCACGATGGTAAAATCCAGAAGAAGCAATGTCTAACCCCAAAGGGATATCTAGTTCTTTCAATACATCTAAAACTTCTTTTTCATTCAAAGAAGTTATCCAAGCATTTTCATCATTTTTTTTACTTGTAAAATTTTTATCTTTCTTTTTCAAAGCAAATTCAACTTTTTCTTTTGCGTCTTTATTTATTTTAAAGGATTTTTCCGGTGAATTTGTTTCAGGTATCAATAAAAATTCTTGAAAATCTGGTTTTTTCCCACTAACTTCAGAATGTTTTCCTCCCCCAACACAATTTCCAACCAATCTTGGAAATTTTTTTTGTTTTCCTGCTTCTGGATTTATCAATTCCCATATTTCAACTTTTTTTTCATCCGCAATTGCTTTCAATACTGCAGATTCAAATGCAAACAAAGTGTTTCCCCCAATATGCCCTTCTAAAATATCTTCAACTCTTTTCAAATCTTCATATTTTTCAAGTATTTCTTCAGAAAAATATTCTTTGAATTGTTTAATTGTTTTTATGTCTTCTTCAAGATTTTTTTTATAAGTTTTAACTTCATATTTACCCGTAGATTTTCCAGACGGAGAAGATGCTTTAAAACTTTTACCCGAACTGGTTTTTATGGAAACAAGTATTGTTTTTTCTTTCCTTGAGTCAAGAATGCTTTTGGCAGAGACCTCTTTAATTACTACCATAAATTATTCAAAAATTAGTTCTTTATAAGGTTTTGTTTATTACTCAAGATTTTCTCTTTCATCACCCTCTCCTGAATCTTCAGTTTCATCTTCAGGATTTGCAAGCTCCATTATCTCACCTTCTTCTTCAATCTTTTCTTCTTCTAAATCTTCTGCACTTTCCACTTTCTTGTCGCTTACTTTTGGAGCAACATCTCTTTTCAACTTTCCATCTTTCTTTTCAGGGAAAGGTTTCTTAATTGAAATAGGCAAAACTCCAGAATCAAGTTCTATTTCTGCAATTTTAAGAACATCATAATTAATTTTTTGTAAATCTTCTTCTGTTATTTTCAGTAAAAGAGGAGCATTCATAGCTAATTGCAAAGCTCTAGCACCAAGAATTCTTGCCTTTTCATATTTTGTAAAATTTTGAGGGGGTATGGATGCCATTTTATTTTAATTGTGCATCAACCTTTTTAAATAGTTCTTTCCATACTTTTTCAACAATTTCAAAGCTTTTTTCAATTTCTTTTACACTGAAATAACCAGAATTGCCTTTTTGCAAAGAATGTATAGAGCCTTCCGAACTTCCAATAGAGATTCTAGCTTCACTTACATCTTCTTCCTCCCTTGTAGGATCAACAATTAAATGTTCTCCTATTTTATGCACAGTTATTGTGAAAGGATTCATTTTTCTTAAAGGAATTTTTCCTGTATACTCGTGGTAATCTGCTTTTTCTTTTTCTTGATCATACTTTGGAATCTTTGCAAGTTTCAAAGCCGTGACTGCTCCAATTCCTGCAGCATCTAAAATATTTCCGTCGTCATTTATTGTGTAAATATCAATGAAAACTGTCCAAACTTTTTCTTTTTCTTTAATACATAATTTTTCAAGTTCAATGAATTTGCTTTCTCTTATTATTCTGTCAATTATTCTTCCAACTTCAATTGAATCAAATTTTGGGGGACCAAGTTCTATTCTTGAAGAACTTAAAGGAAGGAATTCTGCAGTAACCATTAAATTTCCTTTATTTGGAGAGTCGGGGTAAGGAGTAGAAACGTCCATTTTAACACCTACAATAACTTCTGTTTTTCCAAGTTTAACTCTCACAGAACCTTCTGCTTTTTTGGATACATTTTCTTCAATAACAATTTCTCTGAATTCATCAGTTTCTCTGCCGTCAAATCTTTTTTCTTGTTCAAGATATTTTCTTATTCTTTCAGCAGTTACTTCGGGGGTTATTCCTATTTCTTCTCCGCTCATTTTAATCTTCTCCTCCGTTTAAATCAATTGAATCTTTAAGGGCTTGTTTTTGAACTTCATAAATTTCTTCACAAGCTTTTTTAGCTAGTTCAACAGCTTCCATTAATTGTTTGGAATCTATTTTTCCATCTAATTGAAAATGAGTTATATTTCCTGAATGTGTCATTGAAATAGGAATATCTGTAGGGCCTTCCCCTTCTTCATAATCTTCTTCTTCTTTGCTTAAATCCACAACAATTGTTTTATCTAATTTACCCACAGAAACACTCGAAACCATATCTTTCATAGGTATTCCTGCATGAGCAAGAGCCATTGCAGCCGCATTTATTCCCGCACATCTTGTTCCAGCATCTGCTTGAATTATATTTATGTGAACATCAACAACCATGTTTGGGAATTTGTCAAGCATTAAGGCAGGTTCCAAAGCCCATTCAGTTATTTTTGAAATCTCTGTGCTTCTTCTTGAAGGTCCAGGCCTTATTCTTTCTGAAACAGAAAAACTATTCATGTTGTAAGTGCATCTTAAAGTTCCTTTTTCAGGATCTTGAGAATGTTGAGGATGCATTTTTTTTGGACCATAAACAGCAGCTATTGCAATTGTATCCCCTGATCTATACATCGCACTTCCATCTGCATTAGGAACAATTCCCACTTTAGCTTCGAATTCTCTAAGCTCATCAATTTTTCTTCCATCTGGTCTTTTAAAATTAGTTGCCATTTGATTCTTCTATTTTTTCTCCTGATTTTTTATTTTCTTTTTTAACTCCACCATTTTTCTTGAACCACTCTTCAACTTTTTCAGTAAGTCCTTCGAGAAATGATTTCTCAGTTATAAACATTATAGCTTTTTTTGCAAATAATTCATCTTCTATTTTATCTCCATTAATCCAAATATATCCATTTTGTCCAACTGTTATGTTGCAATTAGTGTAATCTCTGATTATTTTTATCATGCTTCCTTCTTTTCCTATTACTCTTGGAACTTTATTGGAATTTATTTTAAATACTATTCCTTCGTCTATTCTTCCTAATCCTCTAGCTTTCATAGTTAAATCTATTCCTCTTCCATTAACTGAGAAAATCTGAACAACACAAATATCTCCAATTTTCATTACTTCGTCTAATCTATCTTTAGCAACAAATCTTGGAGTTTCCATTATAGGTAAGAAAGCATTTTCAGCAGTTCCTATGTCAATAACCCATCCGTTGAATGTGATTAAATTACATTTTCCTATAACTATATTTCCTCTTCTAGGCTGATAAACACCCGACAAAGGAATAACTTTTACAAGTCTATTAGATTCCTCAGCTAAACCATACCTTAAAGCAACTATTTTGTTTCCTTGTTTTTCTGTTCCATCTCCAGGAAGATAATTCTCTCCTTCTATTATTGTTTCCCCTGGAATTACAACTTGTCTTTTATGTTCTGTGTCTGTCATTTTATTCTTTTATTTCTTCTGTGATTGCACTTCCGTGCGTTACTCCGTTTAATTTATCATAAAAGTCCATAATCATTCCTGAAGGAACTTCCACAATAACTTCCAAGCTTCCATCATTCAACCAATTTTCTGAAGTCTTGTAAGTTGCAACAACTCCGTAAGCTTTTCCTGTATGTAATGCAGGAATCTTTATCTTGACTTTTTTTGTCTCGATTTTAATTGGGATAAGTGAACTTATCTTTTCAAGAATTTCGCTAATTTGGTTTTCTATTGATGTATTCTTGATATTAACATTTGCTTGTTCAAGAGCATTTTTAATTCTTTCGGCTGTATGTGGATGTCCTGTTTGAGGATCATAAGAATTCTTTGTTAAAAAGTCTACAACTTGTTTGAATCTTTTTTCTTGTTCAGCATCTCTATGTTCTTGAGTTGTTTGAACTTCCCCTTCTTTCACTATTTTTTTAACTATTTCGTTAACTTCTGTTGTTCCAAATGCTTCTTTAAGTTCATTTTCAGAAGCTTTTTCACCTTTTTTTATGTCTTTAAATATGAACTCAGTTTCAGCTTGAATAAAAGAACTAAGCCCTTTTTTGAATTTCAATGCATCGTCTAAATCAACAATAATTTCAAAGTTTTTTCCTGTTTTCTTTATTCTAGCAGTTGTATTAACCATTTTTATAATTCTTTGATACTTTCGCCTTCTAATTTCTTTAATTTTATTTCTTCTTTTGTAATATAAGATAATTCAAATTTTTTGATATTAAACTTAAGTCCTTGAACTTTTTCCAAGATTTCTAAGGCTATTTTAACCCCTTGCTTTATTGAAAAGGTTTGTTTGTATTTTTCTCTTAATTCTTCTCTGATTTTATCATCGCTTTCCCCTATTGCATTTGCGTAATATGAAAAATAATTTCCAGTAACGTCACTCACAAATAATTCTCCTTTTTTTACATTTATTCCTGCAATCATCATTGAAACTCCAAAGGGTCTTGCTCCTCCATATTGGGTGAACTGTTGTTTCATGTTTGCAATCTCTTTTATAACCAATTCAGGTTCTATTGGTGAATTATATGTAACTCTGTGCTGTTGAGATAAAAGTTGAGCTCTTTCAACAAGTATTCTTGCATCAGATAATATCCCTGCTGAACTTACAATTATATGTGAATCAATTTCTGAAATTTTGCTTGCAGATTCTTTTACAACAAGTTTGTCTTCAATTCTTTTATCTGCAAGTATAAAAACTCCGTCAGAACAAACCATTCCAATACTTGAGCCTCCGAGTCTTACAGTTTTTTCAGCATATTCCACCTGAAGTAAATGTCCTTCTGGAGAAAACATAGTAGCTGTTCTGTCGTAACCCATTGCTTGATGTTGCATATCCATAGGCATATCCATTTTATATCAAGAGAAGTTTATAATCTATTCAATTTTTTTCTCTATTCCTGTTAAAAATTAACATTTTCAGAAGTTTTTAAGTTTTTTGGTGGTGTTTTTACTCTCAAACAAGCTTCTTTTTTTTCAAGTATTCTTCAAGAAAAGTATGGGTTCTCAGGCCATAATTCTTTATTTCAAAATAATTGCCATTTCTATTTAAATCTCTTTGAGCTTCAAGATACAATTCTAGTAGTTGAGATTCACTTGGATTGTTTGGAAATTCTATTCTAAAGTAATCTCTTGCAGAATTAATGAGCCTCGTTGAAACTCTTGAACCTTTTTGTTTGTCTAAACTTTTCATAAATGAAATATCAATCTCTTTAACAGTTTCTGTTTTCGATTTATAATTGTTTATTCCCTCAATCAAGTATTCCTTCAACAAACTAGGACAAAGGACGTTATTACAATCCCTTTCCATGATTAATTTAAATTGAGCTTCCACAATTTCATTTATTACCTTATCCGTAAGTTCTTTTGTCATAACATACACCAATTGAACTTGTTTATAAAAACTATTATTTTCAAAGAGATGTTTATTTTTTAAGTGATTTCAAAGTTCCGCTAACGTTTAAAACTTCCAATTTTTCATGGAAAACAGCAAGACTTGCTCGCACCAAATCAACTGCTTCTCGGTTTACAGAAACAACGACTTTATTTTTTTCAGAACCAATAAAACTTAATCCACATTTACTCATTCCAAGAACTCCTTGAAATTCAAGTATTGCTTTTTCAATACTTTCTTTAAGATTTTTACTTTCTCCTTTAACAAGTAAATATCTTTTATTTTCTTTATGAGCTGGTATTAAAGGTTTCATTATTTATTATAGAAATAGGATTATAAAAAACTTCTGAAAACATATTTAAACTAAATATCTTATTATTATATATAAAAAAGAGGAAAACAACGAATATGGAAATCTGTACTATAGGAGGTTATGAAGAAGTTGGTAAAAATATGACTGCAGTAAAAGTTGGTGAAGATGTGATTATTTTTGATGCTGGGATTTATCTTCCTCCTTTAGTTGAATTGCAAGAACAAGAAGTCCATGTTACTTATTCTGAAAATATGCTTAGAGCTGCAAAAGCAATTCCAAATGATTTAGTTTTAGATAAATTAGGTTGGACAGATAAAGTTAGAGCAATTGTTATAGGGCATGCCCACTTAGACCATGTTGGAGGAGTGCCTTATCTTGCATATAGATATCCAAAAGCAGAAATCTTTGGAAGTGGTTTTACAATTGCTGTTTTAGAGGGTATTTTAAAAGATGAAAAAATAAGTTTAAGAAACAAAAGAAGAATCGTAAATGAAAATTCAACTTATCAAATCAAAGGAAGTTCTGGAAGTTTAAAATTAGAATTCATAAATACAACTCATTCCACAATACAATCTCTTTTTGTTGCATGGCATTCAAAACAAGGAATTTTCTTTTATGGCCTTGATTTCAAGTTTGATAATCATCCTGTAATGGGTTCTCCTCCAAATTATAAAAGATTAAAGGAATTAGGAAAAATAGGTGTGAAATGTTTGGTTGTAGACGCATTATATTCAGATACAGATAGAAGAACTGCAAGTGAAAGAATAGCAAGAAATCTTTTGGAAGATGCTCTTGGGAACATACACGATAAAAATTCGGCAATATTTTTAACCACTTTTTCTTCACACATTGCCAGATTAAAAAGTATAGTTGAATTCGGTCAAAAAACCGGGAGAAAAATAGTTTTTCTTGGAAGGAGTTTAAACAAATATGTTGAAGCTGCAATTAAAGTAAATCAATGTCCGTTTAAAAATAAAATTGAAATTATCCGATATAGAAGACAAATAAATTCTTTTTTGAAAAAAGTTCAAGGAAACAAAGGAAAGTATTTGGTGGTTTGTACAGGACATCAAGCAGAAAAAGGTTCAATTTTAGATAGAATAGTGAATGGAGAAACACCCTTTAGATTCCAAACTGGAGATAACCTTATTTTCTCTTCAAGTGTTATTCCTGCTCCTGTTAATATAAACTCAAGAGAAAAGATGGACAGCAAATTAAGGAGACAAGGTGTAAGATTGCAAACAGATATTCATGTTTCGGGACATGGAGGAAGAGAAGATTTAAGAGATTTGTTGGAAATGTTGAAACCGCAACATTTAATTCCTGCTCATGGTTCTTTAAAACAGGAGGCACCTTTAATTGACTTGGCAGGTGAAATGGGATATAAATTTCAAGAGAATTCCCATTTATCTTCAAATGGAAAGGTGATAAAAATTTAAAGATGGTAGAGTTAAACGAGGAAATAATTGGAGGATTAATTTCTGCTTTATCCAGAGGACAATCTCTTGAAAAAGCAATGATGACTTTTTATAATGCAGGATATGAAAAAGAAGAAATTGAAGATTGTGCAAAAGAGGTTTACAATAAATTAGGTCCAAAAGTTATGGGTGTTCAAGGCTCTTTACAAGAAAAATTAGATGATATAGCTACAAAAGCTGGAGTTCCACAAACAACCAAACCTAAAGAAGAAAAAAAACAAGATCAAGAAAGCATAAACAACAACAACTTGGTTTTACAAGCTATGCCAGAAAAAGATAAACCTCTTTCTCAAGAAACAAAAAAAGAAACTTCACAACCTCAACAACAAGTTCCTGCAGCTAGTACTCCTGATTTAAATTCCCCCCAATATAAAAATGATGCAGATATAACCAATAAAATAGAAGAAGCCATTAAAGGATTAAGGCCTGTCAATATTCCTTCAAAAATTGAAATTGTTCATAAAAATGAAGATTCTAAACCCCAAGTTATACAACACGTATCAAGTTATTCTGAATCTCCAAAAGCTCCAAGTAAAATGATCACTTATATTTTGATATTTGTTTTAATTCTTCTTTTAGGAGCACTTATTGCAGTTTTCTTGTTCAAAGAGGATTTAATAAAATTATTTAATGACTTGGGACTTGGTTAAGTTATGAGTAGTGTTTACAAACCATCTGAAGATTCTTATTTGATGTCAAGAATTTTAAAAGAACAATTGCCAGATTTATTAAAAGAAAAACCAGATTTAAATTTTTTAGAGATAGGGGTTGGTTCGGGAATACATCTTCAAACAGTTTTTAATTTAGGAATAAAAAAAGAAAATATTTTTTCTTCAGACATCAATTCAAATTCAGTTGACCATTGTAGCCTTCTTGGTTTTAATTGCGTTCAATCAGATTTGTTTGAAAACATTCAAGGAAAATTCAATTTAATTATTTTCAATCCCCCTTATCTTCCAGAAGATACAAATGAACCCCAAGATTCCGCCATTGCTACAACTGGAGGAAAAAAAGGAAATGAAATAATCCTTCGTTTTTTGAAAGATGCAAAAAATTATTTAAAAGAAAATGGAAAAATATTTTTAATAACTAGTAGTTTATCCGATGATATTAATTTTATAGAGTTAGGATATAATTTCAAGGAGATTGGCTGTGAAAAATTATTTTTTGAAAGATTGTGTGTTTGGGAATTAAATCCTATTTAATGTTTTCTTCAAAAACATCTCTTTTTTCTTGATAAAATATTCCTAAAGGTATTTTTGTTTTTTTTGTAATTGTATTATAATCAAATTCTTTTGCTTTTTTCATTGCAGCGTCAAAACTTTTTGTGTTGTGTTTTTTATCTTTCAAAAAGTAAGTGTATTTTTTGTAATTCGTATTAGGATGGAAAATTATACAAGGTTGAATAACTTCAATAAAAGCAAATCCTTTATGTTTGAACGCTTCTTGTAAAACTTCTTCGATCTGTTTAGCATCTGCATAAACTCTTGCAACAAATGTAGCTCCAGCAGAAAGCATAAGTTTTATAGGATTTATTGGATGAACCTTTACCCCTTTTGGAGTTGTTTTGTCTTTGAAATTTTGTTCTGTAACAGGAGTAGGTTGCCCAACAGTTAAAGCAAAAACTTGATTGTTATGTACAAGATATTTTAAATTGCTATTATACCTTGCAGCATGAATTAAATGAGAAATTCCTTCTGCATATGCATCTCCATCTCCTGAAAATCCAATTACATTTAATTTTGGATTTGCAACTTTCATACCAAGGGCAGTAGGTAAAACTCTTCCATGTAAAGAATTTATTCCATTCAAGTTAAGATAATCGAATATTTTGGCATGGCATCCTATGCCTGTAACAATTGCATAATTTTTTTTATCTTCTTCAGACTTTATTTTCTTACCAAGATAGTTTTTTACTCCTGCAAGTATTTGAAAGTTCCAGCAACCGGGACACCAGGTTGGCTTTGTAGGTGAATTTAAATTTACTGCCATTTCATTTATTTTTAAAATTTAATGCCTCCCATAAATTCTTTCCATCTTGGAATTATAATTGAAAAAACTCCAATTATTAAAGCTAAGACTATACCCACTTCGTTGTGTTCTTGGGCAATAACTCTTTGTAAACTTACAATAATTATAAGCGCTCCAGCAAATACAAAGAAAGGGATTCTCCATGATTTTTTCTGGTCAACAAAAAACCATAATATGTAAAGTGCAAGAATTATGAATACAACGTGATAAGAAGCATCATACAAGATTTCTTTCCCACTTATCGATTGAGGAATATATTTAAACAAAATCAAACCAATAGCCATCAACAAAGCAGTATAAGTTATCCAAAGTAATTGCTGTTTTGTATGAAGTTTCATTTTTTTGTTTTCACTTTTCTTGTTTGTTTTTTTAGTTTTTGCTTTACTTTGTTTTTTCATATCAACCTCTTTTCAATTTCTTTTTTTAATTCATCTGCAAAAAAGGGTCTTCCATCATATCTTAATATTTTATTTTTATCGTCTATGAAAATTCCAGTGTTCTTTGCTATAATCCCTTTTAATTGTCCTGTAGAAGAATTTTCAACAAGAATTATATTCTTATCTTTTAAGTTTTCTTTTATTCCTTCTGAAAAAGGTTCAAGATATTTTATATGCAAGAATTCAGCATCTAAATCCTTTATTGCATCAATTATTGCTCCTTTAGTGGAACCCCAACTTACAATTATGTTTTTCGAGTTTGATTCCCCATAAACAGAAAATCTAGGGAAACTTTCAAGTTCTTTTTTCAAAGCTTTATGTTTTTTCAATCTTCTTTCCACATTTGCATTAATTATTTTGGGATCTTCAGTTGCACTTCCAAAATCATCTTTTTCATAGCTGTTGTATCTTGACAAAGAAGTTGTATTCTCAACTTTTATTATTGAAGATTCTTCATCTAAAGTGTAATAACTTTCAGCAAGATGTTTATCTCCTAAAACAATTGAAGGAATTTTAAATTTCTGCGACAAATAAAATGCTTCATTTGTTATTTCTTGAGCTTCTTTAGGATCTCCTGGAGCAGCAACAGTTCTTGTAAACTCGCCGTGTCCAAAATTCAAAGCCATATTTAAATCCCCTTGAGAGGTATAAGTAGCAATTCCTGTTCCTGGTCCAGGTCTTTGAGACAAATAAACAACAATTGGTATCTCCGCCATTCCAGATAAACTTAAACCTTCAGTCATTAAATCAAAACCTCCTCCGGAAGTTCCAACCATAACCTTTTTACCAACGATAGAACTTCCTAAACCCGCATTTATAATTGCAATTTCATTCTCTAATTCCACTACCTTTACCCCTTCAACAGAAACCAACTCATTCAAGATTGGTGTTGCGGGAGTCATCGGATATGCATAATATATATCTATTTCAGAATTCAAAGCTCCATTACATATTCCAGTATTTCCATTTATGAAATAATTTTTTCTTGGAACATTTCTTATTTTACACAAATTTTTTGTTTCTTCGTCGTATCCTTTCTTTGCATTTAAAAGATTTTCATTGAAGTTTTTATCTAATTTTTTCAAACTTTCTTCGAGTATTTTGAAATCCAAACAAAGAAGCTTGAATATTTTTCCAGCATAATACATATTTTCTTTGGAATCTTTCAAAATTATTCCCTCCTTTTTCAAGTCTTTTTTATGCAATTCTTCTGTTTTGCTATCCAAACACACCAAAATATCTATTTTTGAATCATTGCTGTAAACCGGTTCATCGGAAAACGTAAGGATATTGAAATTGTGCCCTCCTCTTATCAAAGACTGATAATCTCTGGAATAAAACGCATAATTTCCGCTTTTTATCAAAGCATCCCCTACAATTTGAGTTAAAATATTTGGGCCTTGCCCTGCTTCACCTCCGATAAGTATGTTGTATCTCATTTATGCCTCTTTTAATACAATTAATTTTATATACAGAGATAGTTTTGAGGTGTTATAAACTTTTTTATATAAAAATAATTAAAAATACTGGATTAAATCAATAATAAAATGGTAAAATTTGCCCACTTGAGTAACTGCGTTGAAGAAGTAGTCGTGAGAATTTTACAGGAGGAACAATGGTAAAATTCGCACATATTGCAGACGCACACTTAGGAGGATGGAAACAGCAACCAATGCAAGATTTAAATTTTGAATCTTTCAAAGAAGCTGTAAATATTTGCATAGCTTCTAAATTGGATTTTATTTTATTTGCAGGAGATTTATTTGATTCAGCCTATCCCCCAATTGAAATACTGAAAGAAACATTTGCTCAATTTAAAAGACTGAAAGATGCAGGAATACCTTGTTTTATAATTGCAGGTTCTCATGATTATTCTGTTTCAGGCAAAACTTTTTTAGATGTTCTTGAAAAAGCAGGTTTTTGTAAAAATGTTTATAATGCAGAAGAAAAAGAAAATTCAATAACTTTAAACCCCGTTATTTATGGAAATGTTGCCATATACGGATATCCAGGAAGAAAATCCGGATTGGAAATAGGAGATTTGAAAAAAGTTAAATTCAATGATGCCCCAGGATTATACAAAATTTTTATGTTGCATACAACAATAGACAGAGTTGTTGGAACTCTTCCAATTGAATCAATAAATCCAGATAGGCTGCCTATTGCTGATTACTACGCTTTAGGACATATCCATATTTTTTACAATGATAGAGGTTTTGTTTATCCTGGACCTTTATTTCCAAATAATTTCAAAGAACTTGAAGATTTAAAACAAGGTTCTTTTGTGATTGTTGATACAGAATCCAATTCAAAAATACAAAGGATAAAACTTCCAACAAAACAAATAGAACATATGGTTATTGAAATAGAAGACGCTCTCACAGGAACAGAAAAAATAATTTATGAATTAAACAAAAAAAGCCTTAAAGACAAAATAATTTTACTTAGAGTTTATGGAGAATTAAAAAGAGGCAAATCTTCTGATATAAAATTCTCAAAGATAGAAGAGTTCGTAAAAAGCAAAGAGGCATATTTTATTTTAAGGAACACCCATGATTTAATTTCTGAAGAACAAGAATTGGAGTTAAATATTCCAGAAAAAGATTCCGAGAACATAGAAGAAGAAACAATAAAAGTTTATTCTCAAGAAAACCCTTCATCTTTCAACAAGATTATAACAGAATTAATGAATTCACTTTCAATAGAAAAGCAAGAAGGAGAAACAACAGAAACTTTCAACAACAGAATATTGCAATCAACTAAAAAATTCTTTAGTATTTAAAAAACAAATGAAAATAAAAAAAATAATTTTAGACAATATAAGAAGTTATGAGCATCAGGAAATAGATTTTCCGGAAGGTTCTGTTTTACTTTCTGGAGATATTGGTTCTGGAAAAACTTCTATTCTTCTTGGAATAGAATTTGCATTATTTGGATTACAACCTGGACAAAAAGGCTCTTCAATATTACGTAATGGACAAGTTCAGGGAGGGGTTGTAATAGAATTTGAAGTAGATGATAAATCAATAATACTTGAAAGAACTTTGAAAAAAGGAAAATCAATTTCACAGGACTATTGCTCAATTTCAATAGACGGTGAGAAAAAAGAAATTTCAGTTACTGAATTAAAAACCAAAGTTTTGGAATTGTTAAACTATCCAAAAGAATTTTCAAAAAAGCAAAATATTCTTTACAAGTTCACAGTTTATACCCCTCAAGAAGAAATGAAACAAATTATTCTTCAAGATTCAGAAACAAGAATAAATACTTTAAGACACGTTTTTGGGATAGATAAATACAAAAAAATACTTGAAAACGCTTCTTTTTTAATATCTAAAGTAAGAGAAGAAAAAAGAATAAAAGACGCAATAACTTCAAATCTTGAACAAGATAAATTACATATTGAATCCAAAGAAAAAGAACTTGCAGAAAAATCATTCAATATTCTTTCTTTTGAAAATGATTTTAAATCGAAATCTGAAAAAAGAAAAGAGATTCAAGATGAAAAAGAAGATATATTTAAAAAAATAGAAGAAAAAAGAAAATTACAACAAGAAATAGAAAAAACCAAATTCCTTAAGTTAAATAAGGAAGACACAATTTACAATAATTCCAGATTAATAACTCAGCTTAAATCTCAAATACAGGAATTAAATGATTTAGATTATGATGAAAAAGAAATTTTTGAATTAGAAAAAGAAATTTCAGATTTGAGATTGAAAAAACAAAAATTAAATGAAGAAAACATAAATATTACAAGTTTAATACATTCCCTTAATTCTAAAATTTCTGATAATGAAAAAGTAAAAGAAAAACTTAAACATCTTGAAGTTTGTCCAACTTGTTTGCAGGAAGTTGACCCAGTATACAAATCAAATGTAATAAATCAAATGGATTCCAATACTTCTGCAAATAATAATCTTATAAAAGATAACACTGAAAAAAAAGAATCAATAAGAAACCAAATGCTTGAACTTGAACACGAATCTTCAATAAAAGAAAAAAGAATTCAAGAACTTAAAATATTGAAGGGTAGACTACATGAACTTGAAAACAAGCAAAGACAATTAATAATTCTTGAAAAAACCAATGATTCTTTAACCAAAGATTTAGAAATGTTAGGAAACCAAATTGAAGTTTTAGGAACAAATGTATTCAATCTCAACAAATTTGATAATTTAAATGAAGAAAAACAGAAAGAACTCAATGAAGCATTAAGACAAGAAAAAATGGCGGAAATAAAAGTTGCTGAGTTAAAAAGAGAAATAGAAGTTTTTTCCAGACAAATAAACGAGATGAAAGAACGTGTTAAAAAAACAGAAGAAATAAAGCAACAAGCACATTATCTTTCAGATTTAGAAGAATGGCTTTCCAAGAAATTTATTCCAATAGTTTTAGCTGTAGAAAAAAATGTATTCACTAAATTAAAAATAGAATTCTCTAAACTGTTTTCTAAATGGTTTTCTATGTTGGTTTCGGATAATTTCAATGTGCGTTTAAGTGAAGATTTCACACCAATAATTGAACAACAAGATTATGAGTTAGATTATGCTTATCTTTCAGGTGGAGAAAGAACCGCTATTGCTCTTGCATACAGACTTGCATTAAATCAAGTTATAAACTCTTTTTTAAGCAAAATAAAAACAAGAGATTTAGTTATTCTTGATGAACCCACAGATGGTTTTTCAGAACAACAATTAGATAAAATGAGAGAAGTTTTAGATGAATTAAACGTTTCTCAATTAATTATTGTAAGTCATGAACAGAAAATTGAAAGTTTTGTTGATAGCGTGATTAAGTTCAAAAAAGAAAATGGCAGAAGCATGATTGAAACAGCATAACCTTTAATCCAAAAAATTTATAAACTTAATGTGCATGTGAAATACACATTAAATACACACAATATACACATTAAATAAATACAAGGAAACAACATGGAAAACGAGATGATATCTGCCAGAGTAGAATTAAACGATTATACTAACAGAGTTTTGGGAGTTATAAAAATGAAATTTGGATTAAAGGACAAGTCTGAAGCATTAAATAAATTTATTGAACTTTATGGAGACGATATAATAGAAAGAGAAGCAAAAGACGAATATCTCAAAAAAGTAATAAGTATTTCTGAGAATCATCTTAAAAAGTACGGAAAAAGAAAAATGACTTTACAAGAATTAAACAAGCTCTGTGAGGAGTAAATGTTTGATTTTGACATTTCTGATGAATTGAAGATTATTATTATGAAATTAACAAAAAAAGACAAAAAAAAAGTTGAGATTATAAACAAAAAAATAAAAGAGATAATAAACTGCGACAAGGTTTCTATAAATCATTACAAAAATTTAAAATACGATTTAAAGGAATTCAAAAGAGTTCATATTGACAAGAATTTTGTTTTAACATTTAAAGTTGATTTATCTAATAATTTCATATTATTTGTTGATTTTGATCATCATGATAGGGTGTATAAATAACTTAAAATATCTATAAATTTTTCGAAACCAAAAAATTTATAAAAGCCCATATTTTACGTATATTATAAATTCTAGATTGATTTTATCTAAAACTCTAAAATGGATGAAGAATTAAAAAAGTCGATATTAAAGACAGGAACAACAATATTAGGAATTGTTTGCAAAGATGGAATTGTAATGGCTTCTGACAGACAGTCAAGCGCAGGAACAATTGTTATGAACAAAAATTCAGAAAAAACAAAAATGATCAATGATTACATCTTGGTTTCTGGAACAGGAATGGTTTCAGATATTCAAAGAGTTGAGAAAATATTGCCTGCCGAACTTAGATTAAAAGAATTACGTTCAAAATCAAGGCCTTCTGTGAGACAAGCAGCAAGTTTGCTTTCAAATATCTCTTATTCAGGAATAAGACAACCTTCTATGATTCCTCAACAAGCAGGTTTTTTATTGGGCGGTTTTAATGAAGATGGAACAACTGAATTGTATTCAATTGAACCTGCAGGAAGCGTTGTTAATGTAGAAGATTATGATGCAAATTTTGGTTCGGGTATGCCTTATGTTTTAGGATTATTGGAAAGACAATATAAAAAAGGTTTAACTATCCAAGAAGGAATTGAACTTGCAAAAGAGTGTTTGAAATCTTCAACTCAAAGAGATATGGGTTCAGGATATGGTATTGATGTATTTACGATAACAAAAGAGGGAATTAAAAAAGTCGTTGAACAACAAATTCTTCCAGAATACGTAGACGAGAAGAAATAAATTTACTTATATTTTTAAAAATGGAAATTTTAGATAGAATTAAAGACAAACTGCATGGAAAAGTAAAGGAAGCAAATTTCGAAGGTGCTAACATTGTTCTTTACACTGATAATGAGAATTTTTTCCAAGAAGGAGAAGGACAAATAAAAAAAATAGTGGATGAAATAAAAAAAAGAATAGAACTCCGTGCAGACCAAAAAATTTTGCCTTCAAAAGAAGCAACTGAAAAGAAAATACGTTCAATAATCCCAGAAGAAGCAGAAATAACTGAAATCTTGTTTGATGCTCCTAGAAGCATAGTTGTAATAGAAGCAAAAAAGCCGGGGTTAGTTATAGGTAAACAAGGCTCTATTTTAGAAGAAATAAGAAAAGAAACACTTTGGGTTCCACAAGTACAACGTTCTCCAGCAATTAAAAGTAAAATAACTGAAAATATCCGAGAAGTTCTTTACGACAACAATAATTACAGAAGAAAATTTCTTAACGAAATCGGAGAAAAAATCTACAAAGGTTGGAATCCAGATAAAATAGAAGAATGGATAAGATTAAGTTTCTTGGGTAGTGGAAGACAAGTTGGAAGAAGTTGCTTGCTTTTGCAAACTCCTAATTCAAATATTCTTTTGGATTGCGGAATAGATGTTGCTTCTTCAGGAAACGATAAATTTCCTTATTTCAATATTCCAGAATTTGATATTTCTAAAATAGATGCAATTATTTTAAGTCATGCTCATTTAGATCATTCAGGATTGCTTCCTTATCTTTACAAGATGGGTTATAGAGGACCAGTTTACATGACTCCTCCTACAAGAGACATTGCTGCTCTTTTGGCACTTGATTTCATTGGTGTAGCTTACAAACAAGCTGCAGCACCTTTGTTTAGTTCTTCAGACATCAAAGAAATGGTGAAACACAGTATTTGTTTGAATTACAATGAAGTAACTGATGTTACACCCGATATAAGAATAACTTTTTACAATGCTGGACATGTTTTAGGTTCTGCACAAGTTCACATAAATATTGGAAATGGTTTGCACAATTTCATTTATACAGGAGATATGAAATATGGAAAAACAAGACTTTTGGATCCAGCTGTAAACAAATACACAAGAGTTGAATCAATTCAAGTTGAATCAACTTATGGAGCTAAAGAAGATATTCTTCCTCCAAGAAAAGAAACCGAAAAAAAATTCATTGATATGATAAAAGAAACCGTTGAAAAAGGAGGCAAAGTTCTTTTGCCTGAATTAGGGTTGGGACATGCCCAAGAAACCCTTTTAAGAGTTGAAGAAGCAATAAGAACCGGAGAACTTCCTAAAATACCTATGTACATTGATGGAATGATTTGGGATATCAATGCTATTCACACTGCTTATCCAGATTTTTTAAGCGCAAATATTCGTTCTTCAATTTTTCAAGATAAAAACCCTTAATACATACCGAAATAGCGTACATACCGTCAATTTTGAATTACCATACTTTCTATTACAGAAATGAATAGGTACCTCGCTCATAGAAAGATGGTTCTTCAAACACAAAAAAAGCATCTCAGTCACAATAAACGGGTCTTTGGCATGTAACGACTCCAATGAAACTGAATTAAATACACTCCAATGAAAACAGCGAAACCCTGAAGTTGGGTCAGCAATGGTCGTCTTAAGCATCATCCTGATATAATGCCGGGCTAAAAAACTCACTATACGGCGCAGCATACCACGATGCATATC
>CAYWFA010000006.1:17349-19289 GCA_964457815.1 Candidatus Woesearchaeota archaeon | reverse complement strand
CATTTAAACACAAAATACCCGTGTACATAATTGCAGACTCTTGGAAGTTCACAAAAAATAAATTGAAACTCGAACAAAGAAACATCAAAGAAGTCTGGGATAAAGCTCCAAAAAGCTTGAAAATAAAAAATCCTGCATTTGAATTTGTTAAAAGAAAATACATTACAGGAATAATAACTGAATTTGGATTAATGAAATACAAGAAGTTTCTAAAGGAAATGAAATAAATTTCCATTAATCGAAAGCTTTATATACTTGGTAAGATTAATCTTACAATGGTAGAAATAGGCATAACTCGAATGAGTTCCAAGGGGCAGATTGTTATTCCTCAGGAAATGAGAGCAGGTATTAATGAAGGAGAAAAACTATTAGTTATTCAAGGAGAAGGAAGTTTAATATTGAAAAAAGCAACAAAAATGGATGAGAAATTTCAGGAGGATTTGGATTTTGCAAAGAGAACAGAAGAAGCATTCCAAAGACATGAAAAAGGAGAATTTGTCAAAATGGATTTTGATGAATTTGTTGCTGAAATGAAAAAATGGTAGAAGTTATTTTTGATGATTCTTTTAAAAAACTTTTTTCTAAAATTAAAGATAATCTTCTAAAAGAAAAAATAATTAAGCAGATTCAGAAACTCAAGAATAATCCTGAAGCAGGAAAACCAATGAGAAACGTTAGAAAAGGAACAAGAGAGCTATATATTAAATCCTTTAGATTATCATATAAATATTACTTAGATAAAAACATTATAGAAATTTTGGATTTATATCATAAAGACGAACAATAATAATTTATTTGTGGCATTCACATTCTTCACCACAATCACACCCTTCTTCATCGCAATCACATTCTTCATCTTCACAATTACATTCATGAGAATGGCCTTCAGATTTTTGGTGTTCCATGAAAACTTTTGTTAATTCTGTGTTTATTTTATCTAGCTCTTTATTTAGCAATTCTTTAGCTTGATTTAATTTTTTTATTTGATTTTTCAAAATAACTTTTGTTTCGGGAATTGATTTCTTCACAAAGTTCTTGTTTCCAATATCCACTAAAAGCTCTTCTGAATTCAATTTTGCATTAGCATATATTCCTCTTCCTATTGGAGCAAGTATTTCTTGTCCTTTTTTTCCAATTAACTCATCTAATTCATAATCCAAACTTTTCAATTCTATGATTGTTTGTTCCACTGCCTGTAATTGTTCTTGAATCATTCTTATTTGCTGCTCAAACATTTGAAATTGCATTACAAGCTCTTGTTGAGACATTTGTTTTTCTTGTTTTGCCATGTTGAAATCAGAATAATATGGTTTTTAAGATTTGGGGTTATTGTTTTATGCAACATCAAATACTTTTTTATTTCTTAAAACAGAACTGAATATCATTGTGAAAATAAAATAAAACCAGAACCAGCTTAAACCAAGCCAGAATTTAGGGCTTCCAGCTGTAATAAAAAAGTCATTGAACCATCTAAAAAACAAAATAAATGGAATACCTGTATACATTATCGGCCTCATACTTAATTTCATTTGTTTAGGCATCATTGCAAATTGTTTTTTTTGCAATTCCATCAACTTTTCAGGATGATTTTTGAATTCCTTCATTTGAGCTTGGATTTCTTTTTGTTCTTTTTTCATTTCTCTAAGAGTTTTCTGGTCTGTTGCATACTTTTGTATAAGAGTTGTAATTAAAGCTATAATAAAAACAACAGCCAACATCCCCCAGTTTAAATTCCAATTCAAAAGAAATCCAGCTGTAGGATCAAGAAGATAGTGTATTGAATTTTTTATCAAAGGAACTTTGTCCCATAAACCTGCCAGAATCATAGATATAACTAAAAAAATAATTAAAGGAGTAAAACTCCCCTCTTTTCCTGATTTGTTTTCTTTAAGTGTTGTTTCTTGTGTCATCTTCTTTTTTATTTATCCATTCCCCATAAA
>CAYWFA010000006.1:6214-17249 GCA_964457815.1 Candidatus Woesearchaeota archaeon | reverse complement strand
TTCCTCATAGCAGGATTCATATCAGTCATGTGTTGTTCTGCTATCTTTTGGTAAAACTGGTACATAATCATTATCACCAACAATATTGCAGTTCCTGAGGCTATTGCTCCAAGTAAATCAGTTGCAGCAGCAAGGAATCCTATTGCAGCTCCTCCCATAACAGTCAAGGGCATTATATATCTATCTAAAACACTTTCTAAAACTCTTACATCTTGTCTGAATCCTGAAATTTGTAATCCAGATGCTTGTATTTTTTGAGCTTGTTCTTTTGCACCCATTCCTGAGGTTTTAACCCAGAATACAGAGAATAAAGTAGCAAGTCCAGCATAGAATATTATGTGTGTAAGTCCCTGAATTAAATATCTTGGTAAAAATCCACCTCTTATTATTAATTCAAGTAGATTTGTGTGTCCAAGCCAGAATGCAAATCCAGAAACTGCTTGCCCATTTTGGAAGTGTCCTAAAAATGTGGGATGTCCTGCCCAATTTTCCAACAATCCCCCAAACAATTGAATATTAGCAACCAAAGCAGCAGTTAAAATAACTGGAATAACCGAAGCATAGAAAAATTGCAAAGGCCATTTAATTGCATATCCTCTTATTCTTCCAAAACTTAAAGGAATTTCAACTTTCAAACTTTGAGCCCAAACAACCAAAAGGAAAATAACTATTGTAGCTAGTATTGCTCCTAGTGCAGAAGCAAACTCAACAGGATATTTGTTTATTATAGATTGAATTAAAACCAATACTTTTCCTGAACATGCAGTTCCACCAAAGTCAAGCAAACAATTTCTTCCTTGAACATTCACAAATTGGAATGCACTTGTAAATATTTGCCATGAAGCTCCTGCAGCAATGAATATACTTACTCCAGAACCGAATCCCCACTTTTCACAAAGCTCATTCATATAATAAATTGCTATTCCTCCAAGTATCAATTGAAATATAACCAGCCCGGCAAATCCAGGAAGAGCTTCCAATCCTTTCATTAAAACATAAACAAGAGCTTCAAATATTATAAAGAAAAATACAAGGATTTTTTGTATTCCTTGGAAAAACTTTTTTCCTTCTGCAGTGTTTGTGTTGATATTTATTATTCCTGCACCTGTAAGAAGTTGAAGAATAATAGAAGCCATTACGATTGGACCAATACCTAAAGAGATTATTGAACCAAAATCAGTTCCCAAAATAATTGCAAGATACTTGAACCTTTCAAGAGCATTATTGGATAATCCAAATAAAGGAATGTTTGCAAGAACAAAAAATGCAATTAAAACAACCAAAGTCCATTTCAACTTCGTATTGAAAGCCAATTTTTTTTCATCTGGCTTCTTAACTTCTGGTATAAATGCAAATATTTTAGTGAAATCTACCATCTCATAATCAAATAAAATCAGTTTAAAAAGCTTTTTTAATCGGTTTTTACGCCGAACGAAGGAGTGTCTTTAAATACAAGATTTTTACTGTTCTTCGTCTTCTTTTTCTTTAACTGTATCTTTAATTTGCGGAAGAACAATCTGTCCTCCAGCTTTCTTGACTTTTTCAATTGCAGACTTGGAAGCTTCAAATGCTGTTATAATCAATTTTTCTTTTATTTCTCCTTTTCCAAGTATTTTGTATTTAGCAAGATTTATTTCCCAACCCTTTGCTGTTTTTTTTCCGTATTTTTCAAGGTTTTTTTCTATTTGTTGAAGATTAATTCTTTGTCTTGTATCTCTCTTTGTTTTTCTTGAAGTTATTCCTTGTTTTCCAAAATATTTATGACCATATAATTTAGTAACGAGCGTTATTTTTGTGTCTCCTCTTTTTCCTGTTCCAGCCATTCCTGTTCCTCCTCTATGTCCAGACTTTTTATGCTTTTTTCTTGCTCCCCATCCATGGGTGCCCATTTTTCTTCCATGCATTCTTGAAACTTTTTTACGTGCGTGTGTTTTTTTCATTGCCATTTTACAACATCCTGAGTATCAAATCATTTATTTTTTCTTTATTGTTTCCTAGAACGCCTTTTCCAACACCAAAGTGTTTTTTGGATTCAATTCCTTTTCTTGGAGGATGAAGTCTGAAAAAAGGTTTCAATTTTCCATCTTTTCCTTTTCTACCTCTTATTTTAACTAATTCTTTGTAAACATCATCATTTATTTCTCCATAAGCCACAAAATCTCTCAGTTTTTCAATCATTCCCATTTCTTCAGGAGTTCCTTTCAAAACAACACAAGAATATTTTTTCCTCATTCTTAATCTGTAGAGAGTTTCATTTATGTCTTTGTTCAACCCTACAAGTCCCTTTATTCTTATAACTGCGATTGACATTATTCTCTATCCTCCATGGAATTTGTTTTTTCGAGAGCATCAAAACATGCCTTTATTAAATTGAAACTTGTTCTGGCTTTACCAAAACTTTTACTGTAAACATCTTTTATTCCTGCAAGCTTCAAAACTTTCTTTAATTCATTTGCAACAACCAAACCTGTACCTTGAGGAGCAGGGATTAAAGTTATTCTAGCACTTCCAGCCTTTCCTGTAACTTTAAATGGAACAGTATGTAATTCCAAACAATCACAATCAAATCCAGCACAGGCTCTTGTTATTTTCATTATATTAAGTTTAGATTTTCTTAATGCTTTATCTCTTGCAGGAAGAGTTTCCATCGATCTTCCATATCCATATCCAATATGTCCATTTCCATCTCCAGCGATTGCCATAGCAGAAAATGTTGGAACATTTCCTTCCTCAGTTTTTCTTTGAGTTTGTCTCCAAGCTCTTCTTTTTCCTCCTCCGAATTTTCCTTTAGATTGTCCTATAGAAATTAAATCAGTTTTCAAATCCAAAAGATAATCTGAAATTTCAGGCTCAAGTATTTTTTTGTTTTGTTTTAAAATTTCATCTATATCTTTTATTTTTCCACTTTTTACATCTCTTCCAAGTTGAGTTTTAGGTGTCCATAATTCTGAAGTTTTCAATTTATCTTTCTCAGGAATATTTTTCATTTCTTGTTCTTTTTTTATTTCTTCAAGTTCTTTCAAATCTTCTTGATCTAAAACTTCTTCGGGAACTTCTGCATAGTCATCTTTTTGTTCTTGTGTTTTTTGGTTTTCTTTTTCTGTCATTTTACAATTTGTCTATTTTTAGTTTAATTTCATTGAAGGGTACTTTGTTTTTTAAGTGTTCTCCATTTATTCTTGAATCTTCTGGGAAAAATTCTTTTTTACATTCCATTTTTATTCCCGAATCAATTAATCCCTTTATGAAAGCATAAATTTTGTTTTTGTGTATTGTACGATTCATACCAGAATCAACTATAGGATTTTTTAATTTCTTTTTTACAACTGTTTTTCCTGTTAAATATCCCATTAAATAAGAAGCAGTTGTTGATTTTAAACTTCCTTGCGCTTCTTTGGGCCATCCATATTCTTTTAATTTTCTTGAATCAAAACCAAAAACAACTTTATCTTGAGCTTCTTCACTTTCGATATATTCACTTGTTATAAATTTGTTTGTTTTTCTGAATACAACTCTTGGTTTTCCTGATTTCAAAAGCTTCAATCTTTTAAGATAATCAGTTTTATTTTCTTTTCTTCTTCTTTTTTGGCTTCTCATATTCTTTGTTTCCTCCTAAATTGTCTTTTAAGTGTGCTTTGCTTCTGAATAATTTGTTTCTTATTTTTTTCCTTAATTCTTTAAATTCTTTGTTTTCAATTTCTCCCTTTCTTTTTTTATCTGCAACAACTTTTCTTAATTTTCTTGTAAGTTTTACATAGTCTTGCTTTCTTGTATTAACGTTCTTTCTTCTATTTCCAAATCCTTTTTTACGTTTTTTCTTTATGTTTTTGCTTCTTCCTTTAACTTCTTTGATTCTGATTGCCCCCTCTTTTTGCAACATTCTCATATCTTGTTTTGTTATCGCTTCTTTTATTTCTTCTATTCTTTCATTCACAAATACTATTCTTTCTTTTCCTACACCAAAAGTTTTTGCTGCTAGTTCTTTTTTAGATCTTAAATTCATTTTTTATTCTCCTTGTCTTTATTTTCTGTTTTATTGCTTTTTGAATCTTCCTTTGATTCTTTTTTCTTTTCATTTTTCTTTATGAATTTTTCAGTGTTCAACTTGAAGATTTCAATTTTAAGTTCTTTAGCTTTTTTCGCTATTTCAATTTTTTTCTTTTTACCAACTTTTCCAATTACAACAATTTCGTTTTTAGTTGCTTTCTCAAGTTCATAAATATTATTTACAATAATCGGTGTTTTGTTGTTTATTTTTCCTTTTTCCTTTTTGCTTGTCGAATATCCTATTGAAACCACAGCTGGCTTTCCTCTCCTTTGTTCCCTCATCTTATTGTCTCTTCCAGTAGGTCTTCTCCAAATTTGTTTTTTCTTTCTTCTTAATCCTAATTTTGAATATTTGTGTGCTGTATGTCTCAAAAATTTTGGCATTTTATATTTCCTCCCCATCTTTAGAAGTTATGAATATGCCGTCTTGAAAAACTCTTCTATCTCTGTTTCTAACTTTTGTTGTAACTTCAAAATTTGCAGCAGCTTGCCCTGCAATTTCTTTATTTGCAGATTTTATTGTTATTATTTCTTTATTTAATTCCACTTCTGCTCCTGCAGGGATTTTACATTTTCTTGGAGTTTTTTCACCAAGGAAATTTTTTATTAATGCTTCATTTCCTTTTATTTCAACATTTATAGGGAAATGGCTTGAACATATTTTCAGTTTGTATTCAAATTTTTCTTTTACTCCTTTCATCATATTTCTTAAATGAGCAGTTATTGTATTTATCATTCTTTTTTCATTTCTTGTAGAAGAAGGGTGTCCAAGAATTATTTTTCCATCTTTGTTTTCAAATTTTATTTTACCCCAATTAAATTCTTTTGAAACTTCTCCTTCTGGGCCTTTTACAATCACTTTTTTTCCTTCTTTTTTTATTTCAATTCCTTCTAGAATTTCAATCTCTTGGAAAAATTCTTTTTTCATTTAATAAAAATATGCAATTAAGCATCCTCCTATTCCTTCTTCTTGAGCTTCTTTATGAGTCATTAATCCCTTATTTGTAGAAACTATAAGTGTTCCAAGATTTCTAGCAGGTAAATATCTTCTTTTATATCTTTCTAATTGAGACTTATCACAACTAAATCTTGGTTTAACTGCATTGCATTCTGAAAGATTGCCAATGGTAAGAGTGATTGATTTTTCTTTTGGATCTATCTTGTATTTTTTTATTGCTTTTTCTTGTTTCATTATCTTCAATATTTCTATAAGTAGATTTGAAATTCTTTTAATTTCAACATTCTCTTTCTTTGCCTTCTTGGCATTTTTTATCATGTTTAAAGCATCTGCAACTACATCGTGTGACATTTTAACTGTACTTCCTGAAGCCGATTTCAGTTGCTATCTCTCTGAAGCAATGTCGGCATAAATTTAATCCGTATGATTTTATATGAGCTCCAAATCTCCCACATCTTTCACATTTATTCACGGAGATTCCAGTTTTTCTTTTTTTTGGCTCATTATGTTTTATGTATTTTTGTTTTACAACTGGTTTTGCATCCAGTTGTTTCAATATTTTTTTCCAATCACTTGCTGTCATTTTAAATAAACCTTGTTTGGAAATTTTCTTCCATAAATTTAATTATTTCTTCTTTTGTGATTATTTGTTTTTTTGATACTTTTCCTCTCTTTATTTTTCTTTGCCCAACTCTTCTTCCACTCCTTTTAAACACAATTGTAACATCAAATCCAATTATTCCTATATCTCTTTGATATTCTACTCCAGGAATTTCAATATATTCTTTTATTCCGAATGAAAAATTATTTTCACTTATTTGTTTTGTTTTCAAAGTATTATCTATGCTTACAAGCATTTTTTTCAAGAAATCTTCAAAATCCTTTCTTAATGTAACCACTGCTCCAACTTCAAGACCTGGTCTTACCCCTAATGTAGGAATTCTTTTTGTAGATTTTATTTTTGCAGGTTTTTTGTTTGTTAACATTTTAAGCAATCTAAACCCTTTATCTAAACCGTCTGCAGTTCCACCTACACTTAAAACAACTTTTTCAATTTTTATTTTTCTCATTACGTTTTCCATTTTAATTTGTTACCATTATTTGTTTAATTAAAGCATTTATTTTTCCTTTTTCAGTGTTTATTGAGACAATATTTCTTTCTTTGTTTATTTTTTCTATTTCTCCTTTTTCTCCTGAATGTTTTCCGGCAAATACAATAACTTTTGTTTTTTCACTTAAAGGAATAGCTTTTTCAATTTTCTTTGTTTTAAGATTTATTGAAACAGAATCGTTAACGTTAGCTTTTATTTCAGACAAAAAGTTTCTTCCATCACTTAAATTCAATTGAGTCTTTTTTCCTTTCAACATTTTTTTGTTGATTATTTTTGCTATTTTTGCATTTGATTCATTTTCTTTTATTTCTTCAACATTTAATTTTCCATTGTTTGAGATAATTAATTTGTAATATTTTTTGGAAGGAACCAAGGTAATAACATCAAAAAGCATAACTCCTTCTTTTTCATCTCTAACTTCTCTTCCATTAAGCAAAATATTTTTCATTGTTATCATTTTTTTTACTTCCTTTCTATTCTGTGCAACCCCCAGTAAATCTCTTAATATGATTAAAAGAGGTAAAGAATTTGAAAAACCTGTATTCGGTTTAACTACAAATGCTGTTCCTTTTCTCATTACTGGCCAACTTTTTGGTACTGATTGTCTTTTTAAGTGACTCATTTTTTATTCTCCTGTTTTTCTTTATTTTTTGTATCCTTTTTAGTTGTTTCTTTTTCTTGTTTTTTTTCTTCTGGTTTTTTCTTTGTTTTTCTGTCTGCAATTTCTATTATTTGAAGATTTGAAGGTTGTAATTTAACATTTGCCTTTGAACCATCTTGTTTTTTAACTTGTATTTCTTCAACAGTTATCTTTGAAGTTTTTATATCAACTTTGATTATTTTGCCTGTTTTACCTTTAAACTTGCCTCTGCAAACTTTAATTTTGTCTCCTTTTTTAGCAGAAATATTTCTTTTTTCTAATTTTTTTCTTAATTCTTTTGAAAGATTAACACTTACAAATTTCTTTTTAATATGTAAGGGAGCATTCGCTTTGTATTTTCTTTGCTTTCTAGGTTGAGAGCTTGATTTCCAGTGTGTTGAAAATTTTTGTTTCATTTTAATATACTATAGAGGCGATTTTTGCTACTTGAGGCCATCTTTCCTGAACCTCCCTTGCAATTGGTCCTTTAATTTGAGTTCCTTTTGGATTTCCTTTTTCATCTTTCATGATTGCTATCGCATTGTCTTCAAATGCAACCCTTTCCCCATTTAATCTTTTATATGGTTTTTTTTGCCTTATAACAACTGCATCAAATACTTTGCCTTTCATGTCTGGAACGCCTTTTCTCACTGAAACTTTCACCCAATCTGCAATTTTTGCAGCAGTTTGTTTTCCTTTTTTTGCCTTTGATTTTTTAACTGAAACTATTTTAACCATCTTTGCTCCGCTGTTGTCAGCAGCAATCATAATCGCGCCTAAATTCAAAGCTTCTGTTGTTCTAGCACTTACAGCTTTCATTTTATTTATTTACTCCTGAAACATCTTTTATTTTTTTGATAACCACAAAGTGTATTATCTTGCTGAGGGGTCTGCACTCTTGAACTTGAATTAAATCCCCTACGTTAACTTCTTTTTCTAAAGGATCAAAAATTCTTGCATGTATTTTTGTTTTCAATCTTGCATATCTTTCGTATTTTCTTACATAAACCATTCTTTCAAATTCCATTACTATTCTTTTTGAGAATTTTTTTGTAACTATTCCTTCAAAGATTCTTCCTCTTGTATTAACTGTTTTTACATTTTCAGCACTTGCTATGTTTAATTTTTCTGTGCTGCTTTTTTGAGCACTTTTGCTTCTAGCTTTTGTTTTTTGCTTTTTTTCCATTTTGTTTTTTGATTGGTTAATCCTCTATTGAGTTGTTCTCGAAGCCCATCTTCACAAGAAGAGGTTTTATCTTCTTGATGTGGTCTCCTTGAAGTTCGATGATGTTGTTCTTGAAGGTTCCTCCGCATGCAAGCTCGTTTTTCAGGGCCTTTGCGATCTTCTTTATGTCAACATCCTTGTCGAACCCACTGATAATTGTGACAATTTTTCCGTACCTTTTCTTGTCCATTGTCACACTTATTCTCTGTGAACCCCTCGTGAGGTTTTCCCATTCTATTGCCTGTAACGGCAATCCTGTTTTTGGATCAATTTCCATAGTTTATTTTTTTCCAATACCTCTCTTGGAAGCATTGAATGTTAATATTTTTGCAATTGTTTTTTTAATTTCTTTGGTATTTGTATTTCCTGTTTTTGCAGCATTTGTTTTTGATTTTAAAAGTTCAATTTTTAAATCTTGAAGTTTCTTTTCTCTTTCTTCATTTCCCATCCTTTCTATGTCTTTGTATTTCATTTTTATTGTTTTTTACTCCTTTTCGTTTTTTTAACAGGTTTATTTTCAAATTCTTGTTCGTTTGATTTTAATTTTGTTTTCAATTCTTCATTAAGATTTATTTTGTCTTTTAATATTGCATGTGGAGATAAAATACTTACTTTTATTCCTACTGTTCCAGGTTTTGTTTCTGCTCTTGCTTGAGCTCTATCAACTACTTTTGCACTATCTCCTGTTTTCTTAAGGTAGCCTTGAGCAAATCTCCATGTTTTAGCTCTAGAACCTGGAAGTTTTCCACTTAATCTTATTTCACACCCGAGAGCACCAGCTCTCATTACTCTTTCAAGGCTTTTATAAGACAACACTTTGAATTTTAAAGGACCGAATCTTTCCAATCCAAGAGCAATATCATCTGCAACTATTTGAGCATCGAATTCTGGTTCTTTTATTTCTTCAACATCTAAATGAAGATTTTCAAATTTGAAATGTTTTCTTAAATATTCAGTTATTTCGTTGAGTTTTTCTCCACCTCTTCCAATTATCAATCCTGGTTTGTTTGTTGAGATTATTACTTTTTCTCCTACAGGAGTGTATTCTATTCTAACTTTGCTTACTTTTCCTTTTCCAAGCATCTTTTTAACAGATTCTTTTATTGCAAATTCTTCTTTCTTGAATTTAACTGTTTGTTTTTCTTCCATGTTAATTTAATTTATTTTTTCTTCTCCTTTTTATTTTCTTTTATTTTCATTTCAATTGCTTTAAGTGTGATATGGGTTCTTTTTCTTTTCACTCTTCCAAACCTTCCCATAGGTGCAGGAGCCCAATTTGCCCTTGCTTCCACAATTATAGGTTCAAGTATTTCATGGTTGGTTGCATTTCCAGCAAGACTTTTCAACAAAACTATGAAATGTTGTGATGCTCTTTGAGGATACTTTCCCCCAGACATTCCTTTTCCTTTTTTGTGGGCGTATTCTCCTTTCATAGGAACTGCTTTTTTTAAAAGAGCAACTTGTTGCAAATCAATTATCGCATCTCCTATTCTTTTTCCTTTAATGAATTTACAAATTTCAATTGCATATTTTGTTGAGACCGGAACACTTTTTGCATTAACATAAACTTCTTCTTTTTTTATTTTCTTGGAAGGTTTTTTAATTTCTTTTTTATCTTCTTTTGTTTTTTTCTCTTCAGGTTTTTTTGTTTCTTCTTGAACATCCTCCTGTTTTTGTTGTTCTACTTTTTCTTGAACTTTATCTTCTTTTTTTGTTTCTTCTTGAACTTCTTCTTGTTTTTGTTGTTCTACTTTTTCTTGAACTTTATCTTCTTTTTTTGGAGCGTTTTCAATTATTTTTGCCTTCGGCTGTTTCTTCATTGCGCTTTTTTCTTTTTGATTTGGATTGTAGTTTTTTTCTGTCATTTTATTTTTGTTTATTTCTTGGATTTGTGTTTACTTCCTTTTGTTGCACCTACACCTGCTTTACTGTGTGCAACCTTTGACCTTGTTCCAGACATTTCTCCGAGCCTGTGTCCCAACATTTCTGGTTCTATTGAAACCGGGTTGAAATTTCTTCCATTGTAAACTTGAATTGTCATGCCAATCATTTGAGGAACGATTACTATACTTCTCGCATGTGTTTTGATTTTTTTTCCTTTTTCCAATTTTGTTTTAGCCCTTTTCAAAAATTCTTCAATTTCTTGAAAATTTCTAAGAACTGTTCTTTTTTGCCTTGAAGGTAAATACTTCGCAAATTCACGAACTTCTAGCTCTTTAAGTTCATCAATCGACTTTCCTCTGTACATATATTGTTTTTTTTGTATTTCCATTTTCTTTATTTCTTTTTACCTGTTCTTCTTGGCCTTATCAATCCAACTTTCTTTCCAGCAGGAGCATTTCTCTTAGCAATCTTGCTCTTAACATTTTTTCCTCTACCAGAACCTAAAGGATGATCAATTGCATTCATTTTAACTGCACTTGTTCTAGGCCATAATTTATTTTTTGCTTTTTTAATATGATGGTTCTTTCCTGCTTTCACTATTGGCTTTTCAAGTCTTCCATGTCCTGCAATTTGTCCAATTATTGCACGACAGTTACCATTAAAAGATCTTTCTTTTTTTGAAGGAAGCATAACGAGTATTTTATTTCCTATTATTCTTGTAACTATTGCACTATTTCCTCCTGCTTTGATGAATTTTCCTCCATCACCAGGTCTAGATTCAATACAATAAATTGCAGTTTTAACAGGTATTTTTTCAAGAGCAACAATATTTCCTGGTTTTATCTCTCCATTGAAAAATATTTCTTGCCCTTCAACCATTCCTTTAAATGCAGGAATGAAAAAAGAACCGTTGCTGTTAGATATTTTAGCAAGCGGAGCTGAATGAGCAGAAGAATTCAATAATTTTGTAACTGTTGATTTACCTTCTAATTTTTTTGGATATCTTATTTTATAAACAAATGCTGTGGGTTTAGCCCTATATGTTGAACTTCCATGCCCTCGTGCCTGTTGAATTATTCTTTTAGCCATTTTATTTACATTAATCCTAATTTAGTTGCAAGGTCAATTGCAAGATTTTTTTTATTTAATTGAACATAAGCAAGTTTTTG